>JAHKLG010000039.1 GCA_029856625.1 Candidatus Njordarchaeota archaeon
ATTAAGAAATACAATAGAGGAGAAATAATACCGAAGATATTCACGCTAAATAAAATTAAGAAAAAAGAATTCTCAGAGGAGAGGTCTTTAATAAGGGAATCTAGGATATATATTAGGAGAAATACTAGCAGTATATTTACGAAAGTCCTTCTTCTTAGAGAGTTATATACTCTTTTAAGCTTCACTATGAGACTCGTCTTTCTGAATATAACTTTCGGAATAATTACTTCAAGAAGTAATGAGCTACTAATCAAGATCATTAGTGATGATAGAATAAGGTAATATATAAGACTACTAGTTATTATCCCAAAAAAGATTCGTTGAAAAATCATTAAAAGAACTAAGAAGCATAGGAAAAAAGCTATCTTAAATACGTCTATCCTAGGTTTCATCAATGATTCAAATTTTTTAAGATTTATGCCGCCTTTGCTTAATCTTCTTATCCGGTACTTCCAAGCCGAAATTTTTAGAAGGGTGAAAGCTATTAGAAATACCCCCATCACATGAGCATACAGGTATAAGGATAGATAAACGGATCCTATTACTACAAATGAAAGAACAGGATATAATTCGATATACCACTGCGATATAACACTTGCTAATGCCACAATTATAATGATTACTAGAAATTTTCTGACATTACTATCATAATCGAGGACAAAAAATAACCTCTCAGCGGCTATGAGGGCCTTAAGTTCATTATTTTTCATAACTCCACCACTATTGATTAATTACCATTGCTAGTGTTTACATATTGCATGACTTTAAACAACCGCTAGCCCATTATGATTAAGTTCTAAAGGTGTTGGTTATTCAACCTCGTATCAACAATATATAAATCAGTATTCTTCCCGAAATACCTTATAACAATATATAAATTAATGCATTAACCATGAATTCATTCATTTGACGCTTTTTATTTTTCACAGAGAAGGAGAGAACTGATGAAAAAGGAGATATTTCCATTATCATTAAAAAAATTATTCGAGATAATTTCGCAATTTGAAGAGAAGGATCTGAAAGCTAAAAGAATTTCCAATAAACTCGATGTGGAAATAAACCTCGCTCGTAAATACGAGAAAACAGTCAAATGGTTGTTACGGCGACTTCCTAAAAAACCAGAATCATTCGATGAATTTAAACAACTACTCCTAAAGTTTCTCAACGATGAATATTGCTTAGAAGATGTTTTAAAGGAAATCGCAAGTAAGAAGTATCCATTCAATAAATATCTTTTTAGACATCTCATCATGGTTAAATGTGGTAGGAATGTGGATACCACAGTTGTTTTAGCGTTGATTCGTTGGGCAAAAGAAATGAAGCTCTTCTTCCCGATAAGAACCATTGAATACACACCTACAATGAAGGATCTGGTTTATGCTTATATATGTTCTCGTGGAGAAGTGGCTTTTTCCTCGATAGAGGATAAGTTCCCAAATGCACGGTTAATTGTTCTTGAGTTATGGAAAGAAGGACTTATTGATATCGAGGGCATAGAGGAATTGAAGATCGATCCAGAGTTAATTACTGATTTTGACAGAATTCCCGCAGATTTTGTCCCAAAGGATTCAAAATTCGTAAATATTTGGATAGATGAAAGAACTGGTGAACAGTACGCTAGTATAACGCTTCCAGCACGAACTCGGGTGAAGATTAAATGGATAAGATACAGAAACAAATCATTAAGTACCTAAACCTCCTTCAGCAAGTTCCAATCGCTAGGCTAAGGGAATTTCTTAATACTATTTCTAGGGGAAAGATATTACCTATAGAAGATCCGAACAATATTCTTCTCCTCGTATCTCATGAAAAGCTATTAAGGAGAGCTGAAAACCTCTCTAAAATACTAGCTGAAAAAAACTTTAGTGGCGCTTTTGCAATAATTGGTTTAAAAGGAACTGGTAAATCCCAATTCACGAAATTATTAGCCTATTTGATTCATCAAAAATATGGGATCCAATGTATCTTCATTAAAGCGAGCGAACTAATATATTCTTACGATGAAAGGATAAAGGAGATAGCCGATCTTCCTCGCGTCTGTATATTTATCGATAATATTGACGGCTTCTTAAAGGATCGGGCTCAGAGGGAATTAATAATAAGTCTTCTTAGTAAATTGTGTGAAAGTAAGCCTAATGCTTGCTTGATACTAGTACTTCGACGATCTAGTTGGTACGTGCTCTATGAAGAATTTAGAGCCAAAAAAGAACGCTTAGGAGAGTTATCTCTATTATATGATATCTCATTATCCAAGGAAGAATTGATTAAATTCGCTCGTGAGTTAATCTACAGAATTACCGCAGCTGATTTAATAATCCATGGATATACACGATTATCACCAGAGATTAGTGAGTTTCTGAGAATATTAGTACCCCTTTGTGAGGATACTTGCTTAGATTTAATAAGGAGCGGATTGCTCAAAGATTTAATTAGTATCTCAATTACTCTCTCCTCGATTTATTCCTTCAGTACTAAGCAAATTTTTGAGAAAAAAATACCAACGCCACGCGCTCTGAGAAATATCCTGAGAAAAAATCTTTTAGAAGCAATCATTTGCGAATTATCCAAGATTAACATGGTAAAGATGGGGCATAAGAGAGTTGTAATAAAGAGGGTTTCTCAAGAAGATAATGAAATGCTCATAATGTTTTCTCCAGAAGAAGAACTTCGTATAAGCCTCCATATATTCTTCCCAAAGGATTTAGATAATATAGAAAGGCTCCTATGTTGCGATAGCTTATCAATTTTAGTCGTCCTATATAACACGTTACTTCATCAATCACTTGTTAGAACTTTAACTCATGTTCTAATTAAATCTTTACAGTCTAATATGATGCCTTTTTATCCACTTTATATTTCCTATAATGTTACTAAGTATCTTCCAATACTAAGAAATGATGCCAAATATGAATTTCTTAGGAGATGGCAAGGGCTTGCGAAGAAAGTTATTGATGCCATAAAATTCCTGCTCGCAATACATTTCTTAGCAATAGAAAAAAACATTGAGAAGAAAGTTTCTTGGTTTAGCTTTTTGATTCCCTTAATATTAAGCTCTTTTCATCAGAACTATAATATAGAAAAACAAGTATTGACGAAAATTCTCTCTATATTCATTAAACGCTACTTATTTGAAGAAAGAAAGGTCTCTGACGAAATAATTCTTAACTTATTAGATAGCATTATACGAACATTAGAAAGGGAGGGTATCGTAAAAATATACCCTAGCTTTCCCGATATCATAATTGTTAAAGAAAAATTGGAAAAGGCGGTTGTTACAGGGGACTTGCAGGAAAAAGTCTCAAAAGAGTTGAGATTTAGGCTAAGTTTCATTGCTTAAAAAATTCTTCTTTGAAGATACTGGGAACAAGAAAAGGAGCCATAGCGCATATTATTGCATCCTCAAATGCGCGTATCCGATCATACTTTCCTTGCGTCAGAAAACCTATTGCACCTATACTATCCCCAATATTCCTTATACCACTTAGTCTCTCCATAATCTCTTCCAACTCTCTCGCTTTACCACTTATGAGTAAACCCCATATATATTCTGGAAGCGGTAACGCTACTGATGATGCAATACTTACTCTTAATCCGTTATAAACGGCTGCCCAGCCTTTTACAAAAACTCCGAAGGAATATTTTACTACACCTCCCTCTAAGCCAATTCCGAAATCTACTGGAAAAGCATTAAACGCTTTCTTAGCCCTATTAATCGCGCCCTTCACCATTTCTTCGTCACTAAGAGGTTGTACAGATACGCCAGAATTCACTTTAATCGAATAGACGCGTACCCTTTCCCCGAAAATCCTCTTAAAGGCTCTCTTTGTAGCCTCGATCTTGGAGGGATTTTTTGATCCAACGCATACTGAGATCTCTTGCACGCGAAATCCCTCGAGAAGACATCACATTAAAAATTTATTTAGCCCACCATAATTTTGAACTATTTGGATGATGAGAAAGGGAGTCAGGGACCTATCTTTTATTCATGACCGAACCCGCCGAGACTGATAACATTAAGAAAACTCATAGAAACGTGCCGCAAGAATGGATGCTCGGGAGATTATTTAGTCAAGAATCATTGTTGTTATCTTTCCATCCAAAACCATTCCACAGATCTTTACCTTTAATGTCTCCTTCTCTAATTCACTTAAATCTTTCGCGGAGAGAATTATAAGGTTAGCTATTTTCCCGACACCAATTGATCCTCTCAAATCCTCCTGATGTGCCGCATACGCGGAGCCAAATGTATATGCCAGAAGAGCTTCCCTAGCGGATAATTTATTATCCTCTATAGGATGATTAATTGCACCATATAATCCATAAATTGGATCCAACGGCATGCAATCGCTACCGAATGCTAGCCGAATATTCTCCCTAAACATCTTGCCAAATGGATTCATTATCCGCCATCTTTCTCTACCTAATCTCCTTTCATACATTCCACCAGGCATCTGCCATTGAGATACAAAGTTAGGTTGCGCAGAAATCACAATACCCAAGCTTTTGACTGCTTTAATATGCTCTTCATGAGCAATCTCGAAATGCTCTATCCTATGTCTTAAAGCCCCAGAAACTTTCGCTTCTCTTAAACAATCGAGTACTTGATCAATTGCTCTATCTCCTATCGCATGTATAGCCATTTGTAATCCTGCTTTATCAGCTTTCTTGAAAATCTCTATGAGCTCCTCATCACTATAGAATAGAATCCCTCTATTCGAGGGGTCATCTTTATATGGTTCTCTTAAGGCTGCTGTTCGGGCCCCTATAGAACCATCAGCAAAAATTTTAACACCACCAAGAATTACCCTTGAGCCACCAAATCCCCTCCTAATTCCTAGTTCTAATAGCTTATCAAGATACTCCACAAGAATGAACCCGTAAACAGTGAATGGTAATTGACCTCTTTCTCCCGCTGTTAATAAGGAGATAAGGGTTTCTAATGATAATGTTTCATGAACCATGCTTATTCCAAGTTTTAAGACTTTTCTAGCCACTATTTTAATTCCCCTTAGTATATTCTCAAATCTAGTTTCAAGTCGCTTTCGTGCGAACTCTAAAGCTTGCTCCTTAATCCTTCCAGTAGGATTCCCCTTCTCGTCTTTTTCAAATCCTATGAGATTTTCTGGCACTCTTAAATTCTTAAGAGCCAATGAGTTAAGAACAGCCATATGTCCATCTATGCGAATTAGAAAAACTGGATTATTCGGAGCTACTTCATCAAGCTCTTTTATGGTGGGGTACCTTTTTTCATCAATCCATTTTGATTCATCCCAAGCATACCCAAGTATCCATTCGTTCTTACCAATCTTATGAGCGTATTCTTCAATAATCTTCAAGAATTCTCTCAAACTCCTGACTTTAGAAAAATCTAGCCACCCAGCTCTAGCCGCCATTCCCATAACATGTGTATGAGCATCTATAAAGGATGGAATAACAATCTTCTTGCCACAATCTATCACCACAGTCTGAGAACCTAGGTATTCCTTTATCTCATGATTTGTCCCAACAGCAATTATTCTACCATTCCTAACCGCAATACCTTCAAAAAATTCATTTGATTTTGGATCATAAGCTCGAGAATTAATAATTATTAGATCGGCTATTACTGACATAATCTATCCCCAGAAGCCTTGAAAAAAACATATTATTGCAATAAATTTATCTCTGAGAATATTTAGTATATAGTGATGCGTAGTTCTGTCTGCGAATGATATGTATATGGGGGATGATTTATATGAGCGAGCGTATGCGTTTATCTACTGGATTTATTAGAGCTGCTGGTTATGCTAATAAATTAAGACGAACACTAATAGCGCTTACAAAGGGAATTATAGAGCCCGCAGAAGCCGCTAGAAAAGCCGCTGTAATAAATATGAGACTTTTTGATGTATTTCGAGAAAAAGGCATTGAGAAAGGAGATGTCGTGAGAATTCTATTTGAATTCGACATTGTAGAAAAGGAAGGCAAAAAAGATATCAATATTGATTGGAGCACGATGACGATTGAGGTTTATAAGAATGCTGGAGTTATAACTGGAATAACACCTCCAGAAGAAGTAGCTGCTGCAGCGCAGACAGCAGTGGCTGGTGAATGGCGGGAATTCGATTATGATGAAGACATTTTTAAGCGACTCAAACTTAAGGCAGAAGAAGTTATTAAGACTGATAAAGGCTACACTTTGCGTGCATCAGATTTTGAGGCAGAGGTAATTGATAAAGAGAGAATTAGAATAAAATATACAGGTCCGCCAGAAAAAGTAAATGAATTTTATGTAGAGATATTGAGTGGAGAAGAATAGCTCTTAGGGATTCTAAAACATTTTTTACTTCTTTATTGGTGTGTATATCTTAAGAGAGGCATCAGAACTATCTTCGATTAATTTTACATACCCAGCTTTTCTAAGCTCTTCTAAAAGCCTCTTGGCTGTGGATACTTTAATATTGTATCTTTGAGCAATGTAATTTGGAGTTATTACCCTGCTTCGCATGATATCCTCAATGATCTTCTTTAAACTATCAGAATCTGGCCAATGAGCTCTTAGGATTAATTTATACTCCCGTGTGCGCCCCCAGAGAACCTTTCTAACCAATCCCTCCCATATGTCTCCCTTTGGACTTTTCTCAAAGACCCTTCTTACGATTCTACCTCTCATGGGCATAATTCTCCCCTCCATCACACTTTTGATGTGTATGATAGTAGATAGATAAAAAGGTTGCGATTAAGTGATTTTTGCTCAAGAGATTTTAGGTTTTTTTCTCCACCAATAAATGATTATGCCGAAGGATATAATGGTAACCATCAGCAGAGCAATAGTGGTTATTAACCATAACAAGCCATTTGTTGGATCCTTAGGATACTTATCTTCACCATCTAATATCGAATCATTATCAGTATCGGGATCAAGAGGATTCGTTCCCATTAATACCTCTTGAAGATCTGTTAAGCCGTCACTATCAGAATCCTTACTGAGAGGATCTGTCCTATATATCTTTATTTCTCCATAATCTGTTAACCCATCACCATCTGTATCTGGATTCTGCGGATCCGTACCATATAAATACTCGTCATAGTTACATAATCCATCCATATCGGGATCCTCGAACCAATCTGGCTTTAGAGGATTCAATTCATGAGCTACTTCCCAACCATCTGGCATTCCATCTTTATCTGTATCCGGTGATCTTGGGTTTGTTCCATTTTTGAATTCTTGGAGGTTGGTTAAGCCATCATCATCAGGATCTGTAGCATTATCTAAGGGATCTAATGGATTAAGATCATGTACCACTTCCCAACCATCTGGCATTCCATCTTTATCTGTATCGTTGGATAACGGATCTGTATAGAATATCCTTAGTTCATCGGAATCACTCAGCCCGTCCTTATCTGAATCGGCTAAAGAAGCATTTAATCCCCAATAATATTCTGCATAATCGTTAAGAAAATCATTATCTGTGTCTGAATCAGTCGCATCTAAGCCTTTATCTAATTCATATTCATCAGGAAGACCATCAGAGTCCATATCGTTTGGTGTCTTATAGTAATTCGTTCTTCTACTATCATGCATATAGCAACTCCAGAAGACCTTACCTGTTGCAATATTAGATATCATACGGGTACCATTGTCCACTGTAATTAGAAGATCCGCGTGGTTATCATTACTTATGTCCGCTATTAACGGCCATCTGGGATTAGTTAGGTTCGAAGCTATTACTGTAATATTTGTAGCATTAAGCGAGATAACTGTTCCATTCATTAAGGTTACTATGGCTAATGTCTCATTTCTAGCCTCGTTATGAAAAATAACGGGTGGACTGGTGGGCTCCGAATTCATTCCGAATTCTTTCTCAACGTTGAGGTATCCTGAGGAATTTACACCTATAAGCACTATGCTATCCTCAAGGATTAGTAAGATCTCATCTAATCCATCATTATCAAAATCTGCTGAAACGGGAGTGGTTAATAGAGGAGCTGATAGAGAATAAGTTATTCGAGGGAGTATAGTAGAATTAATACCAATATCGGGTCTGATGTAATATAATGTATTATTAGCTGTAACTAAAATTATTTCGTAGTAATTATCACCGGTAATGTTGCCTACTCCGAGATATCTAACCTCACTTATTGGTATTCTCCAAATTCCTTCTCCAATTTTATTGCAAATTACCTCATCTGCCAGAGGTATTATTAGATAATAAGTTAGGTTCTGATAAATATCTAGGATCATTGGTTGCGCGACTATATCCTTATTAAATTCCTCCTTGTAACTTTCACCCCAGATGGAATAAGCTGCGATCCCGGTTGAACTAATGAGCATTACATCTAATGATCCATCGAGATCACGATCAAATATTATTGAGTCATAGGCTACTAATACATTATCAGAAGAGATCTTCCTAACTAGTTCGCCGCGCTTATTTAACAGGTAAATACTACCTAAAGAATCAACTAGTACTATTTCTAATTCTCCATCTCCGTCAAGATCTGCGATGAGAGGTGATGTGATGAAGGAAGCGTTATCCCCGCATTGATACGTCCAGAAGGTAATATTTAGAACAATGTCATATGCCACTACTGTATTATTAGAAACAATGATCGTCTCTAACTCTGCGTCTTTATCAAGATTTATCAATAATGGTGGAACTGTGGCATTAAAATTCACCGAATTAACTGTACTCGCTGATTGTCTTACTGTTCTTTGCTGATAGATGCTAACTACAGGATGCTCTAATATCACTGTTGGTGATGTTATCAGGATAAGAAGGATAATGATACTGATTACCCGCACTAGATGCACCTCCGATGCCTCATGAGTAATTTGGAAAACGAAGAATCTTTATTGATATATTAACTTATACTATCATGCACTCTTTTACATCATGTTTTATAAGATATTAATTGTATGGTGATAAAATGCCTAGAGAAGTAATTAAAAAAGCTGATGAAGTTCCTATGCAAGAAGTTGATTTTGAAGGTGCTATAGGAGCGTACATTCAGTGGTTATTATCTAAGGATGATGGAGCGGAGAATTTTGCTATGAGACGCTTCACAATAAAGCCTGGAGGAAAAATTCCAAGACACGCGCATTGGTATGAACACGAGATTTACGTTTTGAAGGGTCGTGGAAGAGTAGGAATCGGAGAAAAAGTTTATGAAGTGGAGGAGGGCTCCGTACTTTTTGTTCCTCCAGATGTACCGCATTGGTATGAAAACATAGGAGATGAAGATTGGGTCTTCTTATGCATTATACCTCTCAGGAAACCAGAGTGACATTTGGTTCGACCATTGAAGAAAGGGAATTAAGAGATTATTTGAAAAGAAGGCTTAAATTATGTATGAAAAGACTTGAGAAATTTGGCGTCAAATACCAAGATATCGGGATTTCCATTGATAAACTATTAGAAATTCTTATCAGCGCTATCTCAATGAGTAATTATTGGAATATTCCGGGGCACGAAATAGAGCATTGGTTTAGAGTAGCTGAGCTC
>JAHKLG010000004.1 GCA_029856625.1 Candidatus Njordarchaeota archaeon
ATATTATACATGAGGGAGAAAGGAAGAAAAGGTAAGAAAAATGGAAAAAGAGAGACTTCCTCAAATGCTAGAGAGGGTAAAGAGGGCGGGGGTTAACCCAGAACTACTACATTCAAAGACGGTATGTGTCTTTGGAGTAGGAGGATTAGGGGCAATAGTTGCAGAGATGCTAGCTAGAATTGGTATAGGCAGGATAATCATTGTTGATCGTGACATTGTTGGTCCCGAAAATCTTAATAGGTTAGGATATGATGTGGAAGATGTGGGAAAGCCGAAGGTGGAGGCCTTAGCTAAAAAGCTGTCAAAACTCGCTAGAGTGATGAATGATTTCTCGCCAACAATCGAAGCTTATTACGCGGATGTGATTGCCTGGGAGAAGCTTCCAGAAATAATTGAGAAATGTGACTTAATCTTTACGTGTTTTGATAATATTGAAGCCCGCTTGGAAATTAATTATTGGGCAGTTAAATTGAGAAAACCATTAATCGATGGGGGAACAAGTACGGATGGTCTTGGAGGCCGAATAATAACTGTTATTCCGTATGACACACCATGTTTAGGATGTTACTTTGGAAGCGGTACAATGCTGAAATTGGAGGAGGGAGAGAATATTTCTGGAAGTTGTGATGCTTCCATACCAACAACCATGAGTATTGTCGCTGCTCTACAAGTAGATTCTGGACTAAAATTACTTCATGAAAAGAAAGTTGCCCCGAGAATAATTATTAGCCTACGGGAAGACGAGATGATAGTTTTTCAAGATTATAATGTGAAGAGAAGAAGAGATTGCGAATATTGTGGGGGTAAGGAACCATGAAAAGAGAGGAAAAGAAGATAATTATAGAAGTTATAGAAACCCCGAGAGGCCCTGTTCCGACCGCGGAATCTATAAAGACTCTAGTAGAGGCCTGGAACGAAATTCTGACACTTATTAATAATAACACTAGTGAACTATGTGAGAAGATGAAGAAGGTTGAGAAAAATTTACTGAATTTCTCGCTTAGTATAAGCAGTCTCTCTGGGAAAATTAACGCGTTAATCTCGGTTCTAAATGACTTAAAGATGAGCATTAATGAATTAAGAGACTATGTTAAGAGAATTGCAGAGAGGGAATCAAATAATAAGCAGGATGAGGTTAAGGAATTGGCTAAGAAGCGTCTTGAAGAATTATTGGAGTAATGAGCTATTTTAAGATGGATATATTTTAGTAAGATATATTTCTTCATGAATTATAAGAGTTATCACTCCTTAATCAGGCGGTATGAAATGTCATCTGACATGACTGAGAAAAAAATGACAAAGCTTAAGTATGCTGAAGAGCGAGTAGAGGAACTTCCTGAAATTGTAACACTATATTTCCAGAGAGCCGATAATCCCAAGAAAACAGTTGCAATAAAAACAACGATAAACGATCTAATGGACAGGGTTGTCTTCCAAGCGGCAAAGAAACTTGGAATAAGGAGTAGTAGAATAGGATTAACTGGCGGGGGAGAACCCATCAATTTTGCGGGGAAGAGAGTAATTGATGTTCTCCGAGAGCATAACATAGTTTCCTTCCAGATAAGCTCTGCTGATATGCTAGGAGCTCCACCGATGTCAGAAGAATTCTGGGAAGAGGAGGAAGAGCTCGAAGAAAAAAGAGCGAGACGGAAATCCAAAGGGATAACAACCCCTCCCACTGGCGCTGGACTTTTAAGATTCTATGAAGAGGAGGAACTGGGGATAAAAGTAGGACCAAAAGCTGTTATTGCTTTGGCTTTATTTTTCGTGGTGTTAATCATATCTGCTTGGGTCTTTTTCTAAAATTTTTGAATTTACCAATCTTTATGCCTATATCATGGTAAATCCAAAGATAGAGTATTTTATTGTGGTGTCTAACCAATGATATCTCAAGTAATTATCTCGGAGAAGAAGGTAAAGCTCTCTCCACCAATCATAATCATAAACTATAAAGCGTATGAAAGCGCTATTGGAGAGAACGCCGTAAAACTTACAGAAATAATAGAAGATGTTGCTGAAGAGTTCCAAAAAATAACTTTTGTGGTCTCTCCACAGATAGCGGATATTTACAGACTCGCGCAAATTGTTAAGAAAGTATATATTTTCTCCCAGCATATTGATCCGGTTCCTCTAGGAGCAAAAACTGGGCACACGCCGCCTGAGGTTGTCAAGCTTGCTGGTGCTTGTGGGACATTAATTAATCACTCTGAGCGTCCTCTGGATTTAGATAGTATAGAGAAAGCGATCAAAAGAGCTCGTGAGGTAGGACTTTTGACTTGCGCCTGTGCATCGACCCCCGAGATGGGGGAAAAGATTGCCGGTTTCTTACCGAATTTCTTGGCCTTTGAGCCTCCTGAACTAATAGGAACGGGTATAAGCGTTAGTAAAGCTAGGCCAGAGGCGGTAGTTGAGAGTGTTAAAAGAGTTGAGAAAGCTGGTAAAGGAAAAGTTATTCCCCTCTGTGGCGCTGGTATATCGAGTGGGGAGGATGTCAAAAGAGCATTAGAGTTAGGAGCTAAGGGAGTGCTGGTAGCGTCAGCAGTTGTAAAAGCTAAGGATCCCTATGCAATATTACAAGAATTTGCAAGTGCAGTTGAAGAAGTTGATATATGAAGAAAGATTTGAGTGGCGGGCCCGGCGGGACTCGAACCCGCGACCGACGGCTCCGAAGGCCGCCGCGCTTTCCAACTGCGCTACGGGCCCTTCATGTTAATTCTTTCCATTATATGGATGGGGATTAACCTTAAATACTTTTACCCACTCCTCACCTATTTATATTTCTTATGATGCTGATACTTATCTTCTCTTGCTTATTTGGTGCTTTGCAATGACGTCTGTTATGGGAAGTAATGAATGCGAAATGACATTATCCAAGGATGACAGATGGTTAGTTATCAAGAGGATGATAGAAGAGTTCGGGATAGCTTCTCATCATATTAGGAGTTATGATAATTTTCTGGAGGAAAGAATTAAGAGAGTGATTGAGGCTCACCCAATAATTGATGCGGATGTAGGCTTCTTCTTTGATTTCAGAGTGAAGAAGGATGAGAATGATGTTGAACGTGTTATAGTAGAGGTAGAACCGCGTAGCTTTATTTACGATTTTGATGGTTCTCCTCTTCCCGATATCACCCCCATGGAATGCAGAATCCGAAGAGTAACTTATGGAGTTCCAGTATATGTATGGGTGGCTTTAAAGAGGATTAAGTATGAAGGAGATCGAAGAGAAGCCGAAGTGATAAAGAAGGAGAGAGTAAGACTAATGATAATGCCCTTAGTAGTTGGATCAAAATACGATCCATACCTAAGCATATATAGTAAGAAGGACAAGAACATGCTCATCATGCTTGGAGAAGACGAGATGGATCCTGGAGGATATCTCATAATAAATGGTTCTGAGCGCGTTGTAGTACCTAGAGAGGAAGGTGTTCGTGGGAGGATTCTTACAGAAAAACTTTCTGGAGCGTCGACCGAGGCCAAGAAGTATGCTGTTATGGCTTGGCTTGTCTCTCCAGGAACATATAGGAACAGAGTTACTGTGTATATGGGTAGGCAAGACTTAAAACTGTATGTTAGATTCACAAAAGCAGGTGAGAAGGAGCCAATACCCTTGCTAGTGCTTGTAAGAGCGCTAGGATTTACTTTACGTGATTTCTCATTACTAGCGGCACCAGAAGAAGTAGAGGGGAAGAGTCCATGGGGAGAATTAATAACAACAGTTCTTCAGTTAAATATGGAGGGCATAAAGCCGGAGGTGCTAATTTCTCAGGAGAATGCACTATTTGAATTAGCAAAATACATGAGTGATTTGAGAATTCCATTAACACCTAGGAATAGAGAAAGAATAATTATGGAGATTAAGAGAAGATTAAACTTGTATTTCATGCCTCATATAGGTACGAATGAAAAATCATGGCCTCTGAAGGGTTATTATCTAGCTAGAATGGTTAGAAGAGTTATTCTTGTTTACTTTAACAAGATAACTCCAGAAGATAGGGATCATTATAAGAATAAGAGACTAAAGATGGTTGGTGATTTCTTAGAAGAACTCTTCGCCTTTGCTTGGCGCAATTTTATTGAAGAGACACGGAGAAAAATTGTAAATGTTGTCTCAACATATAGGGAGATAAAGACGATTAGGAGCGTACTGAGAACAGATAAGTTACATGATATTATGATGCGTGCTTTGGCCACTGGAATGTGGCCTACTGGCGTAACAGGAGTTACAGAGATACTCGGAAGATTAAACTATCTTGATAATTTAAGCCACTTAAGGCGGGTAAAGAACATCTTAACAAGAACTTCAGCAGAGGCGAAGAGAGGTAAGGTTGAAGCTCGTGATCTTCATCCTACACAATGGGGTAGGATGTGTCCTAATGAAACTCCGGAAGGAGAATTATGTGGACTCACAAAACACTTAGCATTAATGGCTTATGTAACAACTCCATTGCCCGCAGAAGAGCGTGATAAATTAATCAACGCTATTCTACCAAGTCTGGGAGTAAAACCTGAGCCAGTATACGTTGGGTGGACTTACTATCCAAATACCCCAGTATTTGTAGATGGTGAGTACGTAGGTGTGCACCCAGATCCAAAGAAGCTTGTGAGAGACTTTAGAGAACTTAGACGGAGTGGTAGAATCCATTGGCAAGTATCGATTAAATACTGGGAGAAATATGGAGAAGTACACATTAATACTGACGGAGGGCGGATCTTAAGACCTTTAATCATCGTTAGGGACGGTAAACCAATGCTCAAGAAAGAGCATATCGAGAAGTTAAAGAAGGGTGAATGGACATTTACTGACTTAATAAGGAACGGTATAATAGAAATGCTTGATGCTGAAGAAGAGGAGGATGCATACATAGCTGTATGGGAGAAAGATTTAACCCCAGAGCACACTCACCTAGAGATAGCTCCCGCAGCCATACTAGGGGTTAATGCAGGTATAATACCATTCGCCAATCATGATCAATCTCCAAAAGTTACTCATGAAGCCTCGATGGCGAAGCAAGCGATGAGTATCCCAAGACCAAACTACCGCTTAAAACCCGAAACATCCACATATATTCTTCAATACCCGCAAAGGCCGCTTGTGACAACTAAGACGATTGAGATAGTTGGCGCTGATAAGAGAGGATTCGGACAGAACGCTATTGTTGCTATCCTAGCATATGAGGGATATAATATCGAAGATGCCGTGATTATGAATAAAGCGTCGATAGAGAGAGGTTTTATGAGGGGTTATCTCTATAGAATATATGAAGTGGAGGAGAGAAGATACATAGCTAGTATGACTGATGAGATAAGATTACCACTAGATACTCCAGGACCGAGCCAGAGAGCATTAGAGAAACTAGCGGAGGACGGAATAGTATGGCCCGGAGTAGAAATATCCGAAGATGAGATTGTTGTTGGTCGAGTTAGCCCCGCGGATGTTGGAGTTCCAGGAGTTAGTGTTATCGGCGGAATACGGATGCTTAGAGATACCAGCGAAAAGATAAGGAAGGGTGAAGCTGGCGCGATCGATACGGTATACTTGACAGTAACTAAAGAAGGTACAGCGTTCGTTAGAGTTAAGCTAAGACAACCGAGGCAACCAGAGTTGGGAGATAAGTTTGCAAGTAGGCATGGTCAAAAAGGAGTTATTGGTCTCATAGTGCCTCAGGAGGATATGCCATTTGACGAATATGGAATGACGCCAGATATCATCATTAATCCTCATTCTATCCCATCTAGAATGACTATTGGCCAATTACTGGAAAGCTTAGCTGGTGATATCGCTGCTAAAACCGGTAAACCTTATGATGGAACAGCCTTTGAAAGCGAAGATTGGCTTGAACAATTAATTCATGAAGCTAAGAAGTTGGGACTTAATTACTACGGTGAGAAAACGCTCTTTGATGGTAAAACTGGAAAAATGCTAAAGACGCATGTGCTTATGGGCCCTGTCTATTATCAGAGATTGAAGCATCTTGCAAGGGATAAGATACATGCTAGAGCGCAAGGAAAGGTAACGTTAATGACTATGCAACCAACCGAAGGAAAAGCGAGAGGAGGAGGTCTAAGACTCGGAGAGATGGAGCGTGATGCTTTACTTGGTCAAGGAGTTGCGAGATTCCTTCAAGAAAGATTCGTTGAAAGCTCTGATGGAATAGATGTATATGTGTGCAAGAAATGTGGTTCGTTCGCATATTATAATCCCAATAAGAAGAAGTGGGAATGCAGACTCTGTGACGATGGAGGAGAAGTATATAAGATAAAGATGCCATATGCATTTGTTCTATTAGTTAATGAGCTAATGAGTTTAGCCATCAGGGTAAGATTAAACATCGAAGATGCTATCTGATCTTCCTAAGTTTTCTCTTTTCTAAAATGGCATTTAATTTTTAATTGAGGATAAGAACTTATTCTAAAAATAATGCTTCCCATTGTAACCATATTCTTAGAAAAGATTGTTTTTCAAATATTGTATAGGCGTGATCATATCATCTAAAAGAACATATTCTATAATTACTTTGCATGAGAATAAAAATTAGTAAAAAGGCGTTGCTTTATTTTTTGCTTTCCTTCCATGCTTCTCTAATAGATTCTATTAATATATCCAGACCAGTTTCTAGGTGTTCTTCGGTTACTGTTAGTGGTGGAGCAACTCGGATGGCTGTTCTTCCTGCTGGGAGTAATATCAAACCCTTCTTTAAGGCGATTTCTGTTATTTTGTTTCTTGCCTCTGGATATGGCTCCTTAGTATCTTTGCTCTTTACAATTTCTACACCAATCATTAATCCTTTTCCACGCACATCCCCAATTATTTCGATTTCTTCCATTGCTTCTTTTAGCCGCTTAAGAGCTCTTTCACCGAGCTTGGCTGCTCTTTCGGGCAATTTCTCCCTAATTATAAATTCTATATTTGCTAATGCCGCAGCTAGAGCTAGAGCATTTCCTCCAAAGGTGGAGCTGTGGGATCCAGAGACCTTAAAATCGAGTTCAGCCTTAACAATTGTCGCTCCTAAGGGAACGCCTGCTGCTATGGATTTTGCCGTTGTGATTATATCAGGAACCGTATTAAAGTGTTCAATAGCGAACATTTTACCAGAGCGTCCAAATCCCGCTTGAACCTCATCATCTATCAATAGGATGTCGTATTTATCTGCTATTTTTCTAAGCTCTTGAATGAAACCATCTTTCGGAACGATGTATCCTCCTTCTCCCTGAATGGGCTCTACTACAATAGCTGCTACTTCATCAGGTGGCACGTAAGTTTGAAATAGCACCTCATCAATATACTTTGCACACCATATATCACAATCATCTGGGCTTAATTTGAAAGGACACCTATAGCAATATGCGTAAGGAACATGCTCCACCCCGGGCATTGTGGGGAAAAAGCCTCTTTGATGAACTGGTTTACTTGCTGTAAGCGATAAGCTTCCGTGGGTTCTTCCATGGAAAGCTCCAATAAACGCTATAAATCTGCTTCGCCCTGTCGCTATTTTTGCAAATTTTATAGCAGCTTCAACAGATTCAGTACCGCTGTTGCAGAAGAAGACTTTCTTATCAAAGTTCCCAGGAGTTATTTCGACTAGTTTTTCAGCTACTTTATATTGTAAATCGTCATAAAAGTCATGAGGAGCTGAATGAATATACTTTTCTAACTGGGTCTTAATAGCTTCCACCACAGCTTTATTTCTATGTCCAACATTAGCGACAGCTATTCCAGCAGCGAAATCGATGTAGATATTTCCATCAATATCCTCAATCAAATCATTTTCCATCTTCACAATAACGAGTGGAATATCACGTGTCGTTGTGGCCAAGTATTTCTTGCTCTTCTTAATAATTTCCTGAGCCTTAGGACCAGGAGGAGGAACAACAATTTTCGGAGCTTTCATACGAACACCGATAGAGTTAACTTACAGAGAAGCAATTGACATAACTTTTATGTCTAATAAAAACTCCAAGTATATGGAGGGATAAACGCAAGATTTGTCTTTTCATGTTACCTAGGCAAACCAGCTAAAGAATTAATGGATTAATTCTAAGAGGGCTCTAAGCCGATTCCTTCTGCTCTAATTATACCAGGTTGTCCTTCACTACCTATTATCTCGAATTTTGCTCCGATGATTAGTTGAGCGACCTGAATTGCTGTCAATGTGTGAAGCGAGATTTCTGATGATTTGATTTCAGACAACCCTTTTGCTAGAGCCATAAACGGTACTAATTGATCTGTGTGATGCACATCGACAGCTCCTCCGTTCTTTATTTGCTTAACGAGCCCCTCCGCGGCTTCCTGACCCACTTTTTCAGCTCTCTTCCCTCTTGCACCAAGGCTATCATATTCTAGTAAGGCATTTGTAGTAGTCTCCGCCCATAATACTATTCCAGAGCCAGGACCAAGATGCTGATCTTTTTCTGGAGGGTACCATTCTATCTGAATGTCAATATTCTTAAATCCGGCTCTAAGGAGTACTTCTTGTGCAGCTCTAGCTTGTCTCTCAGCCACATGCTTAGGAAGCCTCACACAGTGAGAATTTCCTTTTATCTTAGTTATTGTTCCTTGCTGTGTTAATTTCTTAGGTTTTAGAGGCTCGGTAACGGGTTCTACGTAAAGTTTGACGATTCCTCCTCCCCTGGGATAGTGCCCCCTCTTGATAAGCTCTATCTTAGCATTAACACCCATATCTCTTAATCCGGGGAGTAATACATAGCGTATAGCGTCGATTGGGGGAGACCATGGAACATCAGTTCCTCCCCTGATTGTTAGTACGCTTTCTTTTTCAGCGAAAATCAGCGCAGGAAGAATAGCCTGTATAATTAATGTAATGCTACCAGCAGTACCTGGATCAATTGTATACTCTCCTCCCCTTATCCTCTTTGGATTAAAAAACACCTGCATGGAACCGACATAATCGCCACGTACTTCCGCATCCGTAATCCGAGCAAGAGCTCTAAGAGCCGATAAATGCTGTGGACGAAGTCCTGGATTAGAACGCTTTGCTCTAATATTAATTATTTTTACGGGTCGGCGGGTCACTGCGGCATAGGCAATTGCTGTTCTAAATATTTGTCCTCCACCCTCACCCATTGATCCATCTATTGTTATTACCTTATTCATCCTCTATCACCTATTCATGAAATTGGCTTATGAGAGCTAGTGGGCAAATAGTTCTGTTTTTCTTTTTAAAGATAGGTTCTTTTCATTCATGTATTGAGAAATGATTAGCATTAAGGATTTATAGACTTGTAATTTGTCTATTTGTAGTTAGTAATTCCGAAATGTTAAATTTTGAGGAGATAAAGGTTGAGCATTAAAGTCAATAATATTAATGAACTATTAACCATAATCAAAGATCTTCGGCCGATAAAATGTGATTTAAAAGGTTTTGACTATCCTTGCATTCTCTGTCTGGAATGTCCTAAAGCTAATTATAAAGAGTATAAAATAGATGGCCGGCCCGAAATTTTTCTAAAGAAAACGGTTAATTCAGCGATATTATCAGTTAAAATCCCAACTAGGGATGAGCTTGATAAATTATTGGTGAGAGAAATTGGGAAAGCTTTGAAAAGAAAATGGACTTTAATTCTAGATCCCCCTGAGGATGGTTATGATTTCTCTCTTTTGATAAAAGCTACGGACGTGTCGTCACCAATAGTATTTAATACTATCGCCAAATTTCTAAAAGAATTCGTAAGAAATATTATGCAAGCCTTAACAGAGGCAAGATCTCTCATTAAAAGATGGGCTGAATCTCAAGTTGAGAAGTTCCAATCCTAGATTTCCTTAATCATCTCAGTGTAATACCTCTGTTCAATATTACCGATACCAGGTAGATTGGCTAAAAAATTTATAACTTCCTTCCGAGCCTCTTTGAGCTCAGAATTTGTTTTCGCAAGCACTTCTACTTCAACAAAGTATCCTAAATCAATATGCTTTCCCCTATAGAAGCCGCTGACACGACAAAGATAAACCTTAAGCTTACCCTTCTGAAAAACAATTCCTCTCTTCTCCTTAACTAAATCTACAAGAAAGCCGAGTTTCTTAAGTATTTTTACCAAATCCATAGAGTTAATAGGGATTTCTATTTCCTCTCTAATACTCCTGTCCCCCCTTAATGAAGGCCCCTTATAAGTTAATAAGATGCGCGTATGAGAGCCATCTTTCTCTATTCTTAAGCGCAATTCCTCATCGCTTTTTGCAAAATCTCGGCATGGGTGATTAAAATAATAATCTTTTACTTCAAATTTCCTCTCAGTGAATCCTCTTTGTTTAAGGTACTCAGAAACAGAACTTGGATTTATGACATGAGCTTTTACCTCTACCTCATACATTAAACTCCACCCTTTAGACGGAGGAGAGAACCTTTATTAGCGCCGTTTTCATAAGTAATTATTTATATGCTAGCGAACACTTCTATGATTTTGAGTCGTTAAAAATCTATTTCATCGGAGCTGAATATTAACACTATCTGAGCTTAATGCGGTGAAGAAATATGTGGTTGCTAGTAACATATCCGGGAGTCTTTGCGATCTCTGAGGGTTTGAAGGACGTCGTTTTCAGGCCGTTTGGAAATGGAAAACCAGACGTAAACAGAGCGTCTTATGCATTATCGATGATAGAGAAGCGAAAAATCGTTGACGAATTAAGAGATGTGTTAGAGAAGATTGGAAAGGCGCCATTAAAGACTGATAGCGAGTTTGTAGCAGACATAATAAAAGCTGAATATCCGGATATCCCTATACAGATAGTGATGGAAGGTGATGAGCTCTTAAAGATTCGAGAAAGAATTAGCGAATACCTAATAGAGCTCTTTGGAACATACGAAAAGTATGTAGAATTTGTAAATAGGGTGGGTATTGAATTAGCTAAAGAAAAGTTGCAGGAGGCTGGAGAACGTAGAGATTTAATGATTATTAGAGCAGTAACTATCTCTGAAGATCTCACTAAGATGATTAACACGCTTGTTTCTCATGTTAGAGAATGGTACGGCTACTATTGGCCCGAGCTAGGAAAAGCTGTAGAAGATCATCCTTTATATCTAAAGCTAATAGCAGAACTTGGCTCGGTTGATAATTTCACTGAAGAGAATTTAAGAAAGATAATCAAGAGCGAGAGATTGATAAAGGAGATCTTAAAGGCCAAAGAAGAAAGAGTAGGTATTAAAATGACCGAAGAAGACATTAAGATGATTCAGGAAGTTGCCAGAAGAGCCTTAGACCTATACGATCAAAAGGCGAGAATACTCAAGTATTTAGATGAGTTAATGAAGGAAACAGCTCCTAATATAAGGGCGCTTGTTGGTTCAGTAATAGGAGCTAAATTAATTAGAAAAGCCGGAGGATTAGCCGAGTTAGCTAAAATGCCCGCCAGTACTATTCAAATCCTAGGCGCTGAAAAAGCATTATTTAGAGCTCTTCAGGGAAGAGGAACTCCTCCAAAGCACGGAATAATATTCCAAGACCCGAGGATATTTAGATCTCCGTGGTGGCAGAGAGGAAAAATTGCTCGAGCGCTTGCGGGTAAGCTAGCCATAGCGGCGAGGGTAGATTATTTTAGCGGAGAGTATATTGGTGATGAGTTATTAGCAGAACTTGAGAGAAGGATTGAAGAGATTAAAAAGAAGTATCCAAAGCCTCCAGCTGCTAAGAAGAGGGCTCCAGCTAAACCTAGTAAACCGAAGAGAAAACCTAAGGGTAAAAAGCGTAAAAAGAAATAATATGGTTAAGAGGTGGTTGTCTTGCCTATTGAGGTAATAAGTGTAGAGGAGGCTTTTCCTGGAATATACTATATTGAATTTGAGGATGGAAGGAAAGTATTAGCTACTAAGAACCTAGTACCTGGTCATACAGTATATGATGAAAAACTTGTTCGTTACCAAGGAGCCGAGTATAGAGTATGGAGTCCATATAGAAGCAAGCTTGCTGCAGCAATAATGAATGGCTTGAAGGAAGTGCCTATTAAGGAAGGAAGTAGAATCCTATATTTAGGTATTGCATCAGGAACAACTGCGAGTCATATGTCAGATATCATAGGACCACGCGGAATAATTTACGGCATTGAATTCGCCCCTAGGCCCTTAAGAGATCTCGTAAAAGTAGCTGAGAAGAGGAAGAATATTATACCCTTACTTAAGGATGCAAGATTGCCTCAAGAATATGCATACATTGGAGAAAGCGTTGACGTTCTTTATGCAGATTTAGCTCAGCCTTTCCAAGCAGAGATATTCATAAAGAACGCAAAGATGTTCCTTAAGAGAGGGGGAGCTGGGCTAATAGCTATAAAAGCAAGGTCGATCGATGTAACTAGACCGCCCGAGGAGATATTTGAGGAACAAAAGAAAATCCTCGAAGAGGGGGGATTCGAGGTAGTAGAAGGTATTCGGCTAGATCCCTACGCTAGAGACCACATAATGTTTAGAATGATTTTCAGGGGTTAAGTTCTCCCTTTCTTCCCCTTTTTACGATTATAATAACAAAGGATTAGAGCCGATAAAACAGCTGGTATTGTATGTTCGGTTGCAAATGTAACACCTGGGCATAAGTTAATTACGTATTTTGCCCAACGTATCAAACCAGTTGGGATACCCTCTCTAGCTCCCGCAAACACGTTAATGCGTTTTTCTTGAGCTAAAAGGTCACCTATTTCCGTACAGGTTTCTTCATTCAGCATTCTTCCACGTGCGCTTGTAACGATAAAGACTTCGCCATACCTAGACCTTGCCAGTTGGAACAATTCATAAATCCTAATAGGGACTAATCGCACCTTTCTAGCATAACTCTTTTTCTGAACCTCATATCGTGAAGCACGACCTTCTAATACTCCCTTCAGAAATGGCTCAAAATCATTTATATCCACAACTTTATGGAGTGCGATCACTAGTTCACCTATCTCAAATGCCTGCGCAGCCCGTCCAATTCTAACGCCCATCCTATAGGCGCCTTCCGGATCTCCATTAACAAATGGTAATTGGATAACTGATATCTTACTGAGAAATTTAAGTGTCTCATCACTCTTGGGCTTCTTTATCGCCTGCTCGGGAGTTATTGAGATGTAAGCATTTTTATCAAATATTTCTACC
Source organism: Candidatus Njordarchaeota archaeon (assembly GCA_029856625.1). Lineage (GTDB taxonomy): Archaea > Asgardarchaeota > Njordarchaeia > Njordarchaeales > Njordarchaeaceae > Njordarchaeum. The sequence goes on from JAHKLG010000004.1 coordinate 13,077, forward strand.
CAAATTACCTTATCCGGCGCTTCTAAATTCACAGGATTATTCAGCTCCTCCTTTATCTTTGCTCCTACTGCGACATTCACATCAATGCTTGTGAAATCATGAGAACCTCTCCTAGTAGTTCTCACGGCAAAGCTTTCTCCAGTATATAGGTACTTCCTAGCAACATTCAGAGCAACCTCAGTTATTGCGTCAATCTTGGCAATGCTTTGACCGTGAACTGGTAAGACCTTTTCTATCTCTGGTATTTTTCTGAGTATTTCTTTAAATCCAACATCTGGATCAATGCCATCGATGAATACGATTCCATCGCGACCAAGAGGTCGTGGGGTAACCTTCGCATGCGGAAAAATATCAAGAACACGAGTAGCGACTATCTTTTCGAAACCCCTACGAACCTTAAGTATAATAGAAACCATCAAAGAACACCAAGAAGGGAATATTTGGGAGGGGTGGCGGGGATAGCCCCCCTTCTGTATCCCGGAGCCGCCTCTAAGAGGCGGCACTCCGGTCGCGGCATTCTACTAAGCGCTAAGCTACCGCCTCATCTCATCAGCGGTAGCCTTCGCTTGCTCCCGCGCCGTCGGGCCGTTTCACCGCTTCCCCGCACCTCTTCGACGGGTTAGCTCGGGAGCCGTTGCCAGCTCCCTTCACCGCGTCATCATCATTGATGCGGGGACGTTCCGTTTCTGTTCCCGGAGCTGGGGGTCTCCCCCCAGCGGCTTACGCCGCGGCGCTTTTAGAGGGAGGGGGGAACTTCCTCGGGCGCTTTAAGCGCCCGACAGCCGCTTCCCCGCCTCCCCTTTTCCCTTTAGTTTCTAGATACATCTCTAAGTAAAATGCACAACTTATATAATATTTCCTCTTCTTATGTTGTGTGAAGAGGGAATACATATAGTGATGGTGAATTTGAATGAAAATCACGGTATCGTTAATTAAAGCGGATGTAGGAGGCTGGCCTGGACACGTTAAGGTTCATCCCAAGCTTCTAGAAATAGCGAGGGAAGAGCTTGAAAAAGCAAAAAAGGAAGGACTAATAATTGATTACTTTGTTTTCAATGCTGGCGATGATTTACAACTACTTATGACCCATACCCATGGTGTTGATAATTCTAAGATTCATGAACTAGCTTGGAATACATTCGTCAAAGCAGCAGAAGAGGCAAGAAAACTCAAGTTATATGGTGCTGGTCAGGATTTGTTAAGCGAAGCTTTCAGCGGAAATGTTAGGGGCATGGGTCCTGGAGTTGCAGAGATGGAGTTTGAAGAAAGACCTAGTGAGCCATTAATAGTTTTTGCCGCGGATAAAACAGAGCCAGGAGCATTCAACCTACCTATCTTTAGAATTTTTGCAGATCCATTTAACACAGCTGGATTGGTAATTGATCCTAGAATGCATAAGGGCTTTAAATTCCACATAATGGACGTATATGAAGGGAAAATCATAGAGTTATCTTCTCCAGAGGAGATGTACGATATATTAGCCCTAATAGGCCAACCTGGACGTTTTGTGATAAAGTATATTTACTCTAAGGATCCTGAGATCGGAATAGCGGCATCTATTAGTACTGAGCGACTAAATCTAATTGCTGGCAAATATGTGGGTAAAGATGACCCAGTATGCTTAATAAGAGCACAACATGGCTTGCCAGCGGTTGGAGAGATTCTAGAAGCATTTGCTTTCCCACACTTAGTAGCTGGGTGGATGAGGGGAAGTCATCATGGACCATTATTGCCAGTACCTCTTAAGTACTCTCAGTGTACTAGATTTGATGGACCTCCAAGGATTATATCCCTGGGATTCCAACTCAGTAATGGAAAACTAGTTGGCCCAGTAGATCTGTTTGATGACCCTGCTTTCGATTATACTAGAATGAAGGCTATGGAAATAGCAGATTACATTCGAAGGCATGGGCCATTTGAGCCCCACCGGCTATCGGCAGAGGAAATGGAATATACCACATTACCAAAGGTTCTTGAAAAGCTTAAGGATCGCTGGAGAAAAGTTGGTCCAGAAGCGAAGAAGGCTTGGGCAGCTGGTGAACTAACGGAGTCCCATGAGTAATTCCTAGGTTCCTATTTCGAAACTTCTTAAATATTCTTTTTGTTCTTCTGTTAACTCATCTATTTCTACTCCTAATGTTTTAAGCTTTAATCTGGCTACCTCTTCATCGATCTCTTTTGGCACAATATACACTTTTCTATCCAGATTTTTACCCTCTTTAGCTAAGTATTCAATAGAGAGAGCTTGAAGAGAGAAGCTTAAATCCATGATCTCAGTCGCATGACCCTGTCCAGCTACCAAGTTAACTAATCTTCCTTTAGCAAGTAGGTATAGCTTCTTACCATTCTTTAGGGTATACTCCTCTACTAAATAATCGTTCCAAGGCAGACCAAAATACCTAGTCTTTTTCTTTGATACAGCTAGTTCCTCTAAATCTGGTTTCCATACCTCAACGTCAAAATGACCAGCATTAGCGAAGATGCATTTATCTTTCGCTGCCAAGAAATGCTCTTTTCTCACTACCTTCTTAACACCCGTTGCGGTTATGACTATATCAGCTCTCCTAACAGCATCCATTAACTTCATTACTTCGAAACCATCCATAATAGCTTCTACAGCTCTAATTGGATTGACCTCGGTAACAATCACTCTTGCTCCCATACCCCTAGCTCTTAAAGCAATTCCTCGCCCGCACCATCCATAACCACAAACAACTACAGTTTTCCCTGCAAAAGTAAGATTGGTGGCATTCAGTATTCCAAAAATAGTTGATTCTCCAGTACCGTATCTATTATCGAACAGATATTTCATGTAAGCATTATTAACAGCTATGACTGGGAATGCTAATTTCTTTTCTCTCTCCATGTTCTTAAGCCTAATAACCCCTGTAGTTGTTTCTTCTGTTCCACCAATTATGTTTTCTAGAAGCTCTTTCCTTTCTTTATGTAACAAAACTATCAAGTCTGCTCCATCATCAACAACTATTTGGGGTTCATTATCAAGCACTCTGTTTAGATTCTCATAATATTCCTCGACGCTTTCACCACGCCATGCGTAAACTTTGGCCCATCTAGTTAATGCGGCTGCAACATCATCTTGTGTGCTTTCTGGATTACAGCTTGTTATAGCAACTTTAGCTCCTCCTTTTACAAGTGTCTTTACTAGCACTGCTGTTTTTGCCTCTAAGTGAAGAGCCATTCCAATTGTAAGTCCTCTTAATGGTTTTTCCTTCTCGAATCTTCTGCGAATCTCTGCTAGAACATGCATGAAGTTCTCAGCCCATTCTATTTTTAATTCACCCTTATCTCTAAGAGAAAGATCCCTAACAATGCTCTCCATTACTATTCACCACATAACTGACGAAGGTAATTATTAGAATAAGTTCATTGTTAGGCACTAATAAGAATGTGATAAAAAAGCTTTTTCTTTGGTTTATTACATGTTATGCTCTGGAGTCCTATTAGTTCATAGGTGAGTAGAATGATTGTTCTTCATCCATCAATAATCGTTACTATGGATTCTGAGAGAAGAATTTTGAGGGATCATTTTATTGGGATAGAAAATGGTGAGATAAGATATATTGGAAAGGAGAAACCAGCTGAAACAGAAGAGATAGTTGAGCTTCCTCATAGAATGATTGTTCCAGGATTTATTGACGCGCACACGCATGTTGCCATGACAATACTTCGAGGTTTAAAGGACGATGCAGACCTGATGGAGTGGCTGCAAAAATATATTCTCCCAATGGAGATGCGGTTAAAACCGAATGATGTGTACTACGGTGCATTATATGGAATAACAGAAATGATAAGATCGGGAATAACTGCTTTCCTAGACATGTATTATCATGAGATAGAAATAGCTAAAGCTGTTGCTGATGCGGGAGTTAGGGCAGTTTTATCCTATGGAAGTGCTGACGTCTTCTTCAATAGATCGCCCGAAGAAGAGTTTAAGATAGCCGAGAACTTCAGAATGGAGCTAGAGAAACTTGCAAGGGAAAGAGATGCTGAAGATAGATTATTCTTTGCATATGGTCCTCACTCGCCATATGGCTGCACCAAGGAGCTCCTAGAGATTTTCAGGGACGAATCAAGAAAAACTGGATATAGAATTCATATTCATCTAGCAGAGACGCAGAGTGAGGTCAAACAGATAAGGGAGAAAACGGGCTATACTCCTATAGAGTATCTAAACTCAATAGGTCTCCTCAGCGATAAGGTTATGGCAGCACATGTGGTATGGGTTGAAGACAAGGAATTTGGCATTCTAAGGGAGAGAGGAGTTCACGTGCTCCATAATCCCATATCTAATTTAAAATTGGCGAGTGGTATTGCGCCAATTCCTCGAATGCTTGGTGAAGGAATTAATGTTGCCCTAGCGACCGATGGGCCTGCAAGCAATAATCGCCTAGATATGTTCCGAGAAATGCATGTTGCAGCTATAATTCATAAAGGCTATAATAGGGATCCAAAGATCGTTCCTGCAAAAACCGTTGTGGAAATGGCGACTATTAATGCTGCCAAAGCTCTTGGCCTTAACAACATCATAGGATCAATAGAGGTTGGTAAAAAAGCTGACTTAGTTGTCATAAACTTGAAAAAAGGTCCTCATGGAACACCACTTCATGATCCTTACTCCATGATCGTATACGCGCTAGATCAGAGCTATGTAGAATCCGTAATGGTTAACGGGGAATGGCTTTATAGAAACGGAGAATACGTAAAAGTAAACTTAGAAGAGTTAAGAGAAAAAGTTCAGGGGATTAGAGAAAGACTAATGAGGGAAGCTGGTATCTCTTAAAAGGTTTATTTCTTATTCCCTACTCTCTTAATTTATATCCACATACTGGTGAATAGCGTTCCCATCCCTGGTGAACGTGTCCGCATCTAGGACAACGCTTTATAATATCATAAGTAGCTGGTGGAGGAGAATACTCCCTCTCTTCATGAAAAATTAGTGGTAATCCTACTAGAGGTAGTACAAATAATAAAAAGAATCCCGGAATACCATTCATCCACATAAAGATAGTAACTATAACTGATATAATAAGCGTGATAATAGCTATAATTACCCCGAGCATTATGCGTGACAAATAGGATCACCAGCGAAGTTGATGTAGTTTCATTAAAATAAGTTATTTGGGGAAACATGTATAGTTTATAAATTTGAAGAAGTGATAGCATACTTATGAAGTCATTGAGATGAAATAAATTTCTCTATTCTCATAACACTTTTCTTCAATTTCTCGAATGGGAGAGATATTGTAGCACGTATATAGGCCTCCCCTATTATATCATTTGGATCAGTAAAAGCAACCCCTGGAACAACAGCTACTCTCGCTTTCTCGAGCAGAATCTTATAAAAATCTCTTGAAGGTTCTGGTATTTTTAAAAACGAATAGATTCCCCCAGTGCTCTTTGGACATGCAGCGAAACCGAGTTTCTTAAGACTTTGTTCGAAGAATTCTTTATTTCTCTTAATTTTTTCATTTAGTTGCTCAAGATATTCTTTTACCCGTGGTAGAATTTCTGGATGCGAAGCAGCTCGCCATATATCAACACAGAATTTGCTGGGTGATACGGTAGAATATTGCTGGACAACTTTTGCATATTCAAGCAGCTTCTTATTCCTAGTAATTAATGCCCCCACACGCGCTCCCATTAGACTAAATGGTTTCGATAACGCATCCGCATCCACCACACCAGCCTCTTCATCGGCGAAATATGAAGCTAGTGGAATATCATTACCTGACCATCTAATCAGGTGATAAACGATATCGTTAATTAAGAATACTCTTTTCTCTTCATTAACATATTCTACGAGTTCCTTTAGATCTCGCTCTGTTCTAAAACATCCAGTAGGATTAAAACCGAACTGAGTATAATAAACTATCTTCTTATCTGGATACGTGGCTTTTAGATTCTGGAGAAAATCAATAACTTCATCAGTATTGGGTATGAAGCCGTTCTCTTCTCTTGCGGGTAAAGTATAAACTTTGCTCATCGGCCCTATTCTTCCCATAACTTTCAGGACTTGGGCAAAATATCGGAATGTTAATCTATCCATGACTAGGATGTCATTAGGATCCATTATAGCTCCAATAGCATTACGGACAGCTCCAAATGCGCCATCCGTGATCATGATATTATCAGCTGTAAATTCATCGGGAGAAAAACGGTAAAAGAAACTATAAAAGTTCCTAGCAATGCTTTCCCGGGCATCAAAAGATCCTGCAGAGGGTTCATATAGTATAGGTTCATCGAATTTATTCTCCCGGATCCATTCAATAGCTTCAAGGATCACTCTTGGACTACCAAGAAAGTTCTGCCCCATAGTAAGATCAATGACTTTCTCTTCCTCAGAGGCGGCTTTTCTATTTATCTCAATTACCAATTCGTTTATTTCACGGATGAGTGAGTAGGGAACCTTGGCTAAAGAAGAATAACGATTTTTCAAATCCAAAATAAGCACCTAAGAAAGCAGATTGAGATTTTGATTAAAGATTTTTTAAAAAAATTAAAATGAGTAAAGTATATATGAGCCCTTAGCGTTTATAGCCAATTTTTCTTAAGAACTCATGGCGTTCCTTCTTCTCTTTCTCCGTTTCTACGCCTTTTGTATGGAAGCCATCTATAACTCCGAGTACGCCTCTTCCTTGTTCCGTTTCAGCAACGATCACTTGCACTGGATTAGCAGTAGCAGCGAAGAGAGTTACTACTTCCATAACATTTTTTATCCGATTAAGCACGTTTATTGGCCAAGCATCTTTTAATAAAATCACAAATAAGTGACCAGCTGCTATCTTTCTGGCATATTCAACGGCAAGTTTAGTTAACTCTTCATCGTTCCCATCATACCTAACTAGGCAAGGCCCGGATGATTCCACGAATGCTAAACCAAACTTTATACTTGTTGAAGCAGTTATCAGGGCCTCATATAGATCCTCAACAGTCTTAATAAAATGGCTCTGACCCAGAATGATATTAACACCTTCTGGAGGCTTTATCTCAATAACTTTTATCTCAACGCTCATAAATTACGCACCTCAGTATAATCATGGAGACCATCCTTCAAAGAATTATCTTTAAACCAGATTTTTAAGATTTCTAAGATGATTATCTTAGTAAGAGGCGTCTTCTTGTGAGTCTAAATAAATTCTTCAATGTCATAATAGAAGTATTAGAGAAAATCCGTAGATTTGAAGCAGACAAAATCGAATTGGCAGCTAATCTAATCTCTAATGCTTGGGAAAATGAGAATTTTGTGCACATTTTCGGTGCTGGGCATAACCAAATATACGCTCAAGAAGTCATAATGAAACCGGGAGTTCCAATATATGTAAACGGTATCCTTGATGTTGGATTATCGTTATACGCTGGGGTTCAGAAATCGTTTTTGCTTAGAAAATTAATTGGTTACGGGGGAGTGATTGCTAGGAATAGCAAGATAGAGAAGGATGACGTAGTAATCATAATTTCCGATAGTGGAATAGAGGAAGTCTCTATTGATTTGGCCATAAATGCTCAGGATTTTGGGGCCCGAGTTATTGCAATATTGTCAAAGGAAATGGCCCGCAGCGTTAATCCTGATCATCCATCTGGTCGTAGATTAGATGAGATAGCTGATATCGTCATAGATAATCACATCCCATACTGTGGAGTAGTGAATGATGTATTATTTGTTGGTAATATCTCATCGATTGTGAATCTGAGCATACTTCATGGAATTTTCAGAGAAGCTGTTAAAATACTAAAGGATAAGGGCAAGGATGTTAAGATTTGGCGTTGCTACGAAACGATAGAAGATCTTAGCCATAATATGGAACTTTTAGATAGTATTAAAGATAGGCTGAGGCCTATATAGGATTACATGGTGTTAATATGATACGTAGGAAGAGGAAAGCGCAGGAAGGGGGACTGGTAGAGGAGCCTGTCGTAAAAATCGTTATTATGGATCAAGAGGCTTTTGAAAGAGCGGTTAGAGTCGGCGCCGCGACAGATAGTGAAGTTGGTTTCTACATGATCGGCATAATAAGGGATCATGAAGCATTTGTTTACGACATTATAGAGTTCCCTTACTCTGAAAAATCTCCGACCTTAATAGCTTCTGATCCTGCAAAGGTTGCTAGAGTATTCTCTATAATACCTCTAGGCCTTACGGTGATTGGTATCATGCATAAGCATCCAGACACGATAGGATCAACCTTTTCATCAATTGACGCAAAAACATTCGTGGAATGGGCTAGAGAGGGAGTTCATGCACATGTCATTTTCTCAAAAAATGGTCGCGATGTATCAGCGTACACGGTAGTAAAAAATAAAATAGTGAAGATAGATTTTGTCACTAAGAAAAACCTAGTAGATGAACTTAGAATTGGTTACATACCCATTAGCACGCGCATACCCTTTCTTTATCATTCCGAGGATACCTTCGTATCCCTTATAACTAGATTGGAAAAAGGACTCACTCACTCTGTTCTTAAGGAAATAAGTCCTCTGAAACCCACAAATGCAAAAATTTTTGAGAAAGTGCCGAAGTCAAATGCGCTAGAATTTGAGAAAAGATCAAGAATCCTAGTCGCGCCTAGAAAGGGACTATTAGTCTATGAGTTTATTTTTCCTCAAGAGAAGAAATTTGGAGAGGTAAAGGAAGAGATAATAAAAGTTTTGGGCCTAACTACTAACTCCGTATTTATTTGTGAAGGCGCTCTAGTGGATGACAAGACGATTCTAAGGGAATTGCATGGAAAGATTATAAGAGTACAGCAACCTGTAGAGAAAATTGTTGAGGAGCTCATTGAGGCGCGGATAAGGAAATTAGAGCAGACAATACTTAGTACATTAAAAGATTACTTATCTAAAGCCATTGAGGAAGAAGTTAAGCAGTTAAGAAAGATCATCAAGAAAGAGCTTAAGAAAGAGGTTAAGAAGATAGTTAAGGAGGTATTGAGGGAGGTTAATGCCACTAATAAAAAATAAAGAGGAGAAAAAGCGCCTATTACGAGAGCTCCCATTAATGTTCTCTAGACTAATTATTGCGGGAATACCAGTAAATAGGTTTCTTAAGAAAAAAGCCCTCGTCATAGGCGCTGGTGGATTAGGCGTTATAGTAGCGGAGACGTTAGCAAGAACGGGTATTGGAGGCTTATATATTGTTGATAGAGATGTGGTCAGGGAAGAGAACTTCAATAGGTTAGGTTTTTCTCGGGAGGATATTGGAAAACCAAAAGCGGTAGCATTAGCGGAGAAAATAAAGGCGCTGAGAAATGCGGATACGATTGATAAAAAGTACCATATCAATGTTATGGCTTTCCATGCTGATATAATTGGTTGGAGCAAGCTCGAATCCCTGATAAAAGATGTGGATATAGTCTTTACATGCGTTGATAATGCTATAGCTAGAAGCGAGGTAAATTATTTCATTATGAAGCATAAGAAGCCAATGATTGATGGAGCTACTTCTTATTCAGGTTTCAACGGAACTGTAATGACAATAATACCTTGCAAAACTCCCTGCTACGAATGCTATTATGGATCTCGATCCCTCATTAAGGTTAATAATATAGAAAGAATAGGTTATTGCGACGCAAGCTTAGCGACCACAATGAATATTATAGCAAGTCTTCAAGTGGATCAAGGCCTTAAAATACTCTTAGGCTATGGGAAGATTTATCCAATGATAAAGGTATATCTGGACTCTGGGGTAGAGATAGTGACTCAAGAAAATCTTAAGCCTAGAAAAGATTGCGTAGTTCATAGGAGGTTCTGTAATGGATGAAGATATCATTAAGAATTTGGAGATTCTCCGAAATTGGCTTTCAAAAGCCAAAGTTTCGAGCGCTTCCCATGCGTTTTCTAAAATTTTAAATCTATTTACATTTGAAGTTATTGCTCACCCAGGAGATCCAGAATGGCCCCAGAGAGTTTCGGAAGAGATCATTGTTTTTAGGAATTTCAAGAGAACAATATATGGGGACTTACTTCCTCATTTTAGGAATCTTCAATACAGTTGGAGTAATGAACAAATCTTTTACGTGGAGTTCATGGACAAGTTAACGAATTCATGGAAAAAGTGCGAAATAACTTTGCCTAAGTTATACCCCTTATTGCCGCCCAATTCACTTAATGCTATTGATGGTAGTATTAGAGTATATTCTTCTCATACAGATCCTAATAAATGCCTGGGTGAAATATTAAAGCGACGGTGGGATGAATCAGGTAAGATGGGTATAGCTCACTGGCTAATATTTGTGGAGGTTTTTTGGTATCTTCTGCAGTCTCCAATAAAAATTACTTAGAGTTCATGTCGGTAATGTTTAAAATTAGCAAAAGTATGACTCCTATTATTGAGTATGTCGGGGGATAGACTTGAGCGAGTATGCATCCACAGTTGAACTACATTTCTACGAGATGCGAGGAGGTTCTCTTGGAAAAAGCGTTGTTATTCATGCTAACTTAGAAGATCCAGTCTCAGTTGTCGTTGCTAAGGCGGCGAAGATGCTCGAATTAGATGCGGAAGAAGTCGCTTTAGTTACACCTCAAGGAATTCCAGTTACTGTTTATGAAGAAGGGCGAGAAAAAACAGTAAAAGAAATTGTAGAAAAGTACGGATTTTCTTTTGCCATAGTTACAAGAGATTTGCTAGGAAATTAGCTTTAGTCCCGTTTTTTCATCAAATCTTCTAGTAATTCTTCTAGTTATTATGCAGAAAATTTCCAGTGTTACAGAAACCACGGCACTAATTAAGTGGCCGCCTATGAGGGTATAATCTCTACCACCTAACGTTATATGAGCATGTACTATGATCTCCCCATTCTCGTCCCGTGAAATGTTTCCAATTAAGCTGGTTACTTCGAATTCTCCTTCCATCTCTTTTATAATGTATTCTTTTTTCCTTAAATCGAAGTAGCCTATCTTTAAATCCTTAACGGCTCCTATTCCAATAAAGAAGCCGTAAAAATCAGTCTCCTCAGCAAATTTTTTTAATGATTCCATTACTTCATCTCCAGGCTCTAGAATCACAATATAGACATCGCCGCTTGGATAATACTTCATCCAAAAAACCTCCCATTGTAACGGAACAGTTATATTTTCTCAAAAATATCCTTAAAAGAGTATGCGAATTCCATCAGTCTAATATTCTGGGAATTTTCTGTTCAGAGCGTGTTTGACATGTCTTCAACTGAGTTTTTTAGCGATGAGAGTATAGAGGCTAGAATAAATAAGGCGGAGGAAGCTTTAGATGTTCTTAAACAGCTTACAAAGATGACCTATGACGAATTTGCCTCGAATTTGATTAATGTTTACGCGGCTAAGGGAGCACTATTGATAATAGCTCAAGCAATTATTGATATGGCAAATTATCTGATAGCTTCCAAAGATTTTGGAGTACCAGCAAGTAGGGAAGAAGTAATGGATATATTGGAGTCTTATGGAGTGTTCCCAGAAAATATAGCTAAAAAACTCATAGAACTTGTAAGGATCAGGGACCGTTTATTACACTCATATAGTGTCATTGGAGAGAAGGCTCTCTATGAGGAAATATCATCGATAATAGAGATTGTAGAGAAAGCTTTAAGCATCATTCAGAGAGAGATTCGCTCTCTCTCAACGCAATAGCGGCATGAACTTGCATCTCATCCTTCATCTCCAAGTATTGGCTAATTTTCGCTGCTTTAAAGCGCTTAAAAGCATTTTTATCATCACAATATAATACGGTGCCTTCTTTAAGGTATTTATAGGCTATTAGTGCCGGGGCAGTATCAAGGATTTCTACGGTTAAATTATCTTTTTCCACGTTAAGTTTCTCTAGAAACTCTGAAAATGTTTTATGGTAAACCTCCTTGCCGACTTCACGACCAAAAAGAAGACCTATTTTTAAAGACCCCTTTCTAATACTTTTCTTGTCCAGTATTATCGCGCATACAGCACCCATTCTTCTGCAGATCTCGATTATTCTCTGAATTACTTCTTCGGTAAAATTCTCTAGAGTCATCTAAAAGCACCAAGCACGGCATTTTAGACGATAGAGCTTTAAGCTAGATTTTAAGAGCTTATTAATCATTCCTGATTGAATAATTAAGTTTTTTGGGATAGGAATTCCTCTAACCAGGTTTGTATTTTTTCTCCATCTGGAGCTTTGGTCAATATAAGATCTAATACTGCTTTTACATATCCCTCCACAATACCTACATCATACCATCTTCTGTTCCCAATATCCACGGCATAAACCTTCAGGCCATCATTAATCATTTCCTGGAACGCATCAGTTTCGCTTATCTCACCCTTTATAAGAGGTGCTTTCTTTAGATACTCAAATGTAATTGGGCTCATTATATAACGTCCAACAATACTCAGATTACTAGGTGCTTTGTCGATTGGAGGTTTCTCAACAACTTCAGAAACTTCATAGACTCGAATACCATTGATATCGAGAATTTTTCGGTATCCAATAATACCGAATTTTGGTATAAGATGTTTTGGGACTGGAGCCACACATAATGTAACAGCAGATTTAAGTTTCTGATGAACCCTAATCATGTCTCTTAACAAGCTTCCTGCATTATCTTCAATAATGATATTATCACCTAGAGGGACCACAAAGTCTTCGTCTTCAATAAATTCTTCTCCTAAGAGTATAGCACCGCCAAGTCCGTTGAGTATTTTTTGTTCCTTAAAGGATATTTTCACGTGAGAAGGTATGATACCCATCATAAGCTTCTCTGCTAATTCTTTCTTTCCTCTCTCAACAAGCCAATTAATCATCTTCACTGGTTTTTCTCTGAAGAAGTTTTCCATTATATGACCTTTCCAACCCTTGATTATGAGGATTTCAGTAATGTCTGCGTTAATCAGCTCTTCAACAACATACAGAATTATTGGTTTTGTTAGTAGAGGGAGCATTACCTTAGGATATGCTAAGGTGGCAGGGAGCATACGAGTTCCATACCCAGCCGCGGGTACTATAGCTTTTTTAATCATCTCATCTCCCCAAAAACTTGCTGGCTAATTAGGCAAGGTCAAAGAATGCTAGGTAGGAAATTCTTGTTAAAGTAATAGTTTTTCTAATAAAAATTTCTTTCTCTTGAATAAGGTGAGAAATCTTGAGAAGAGTATTTGCTCATTTATTCCGCAAGCAATTAATCGACGCAATCAATACTTGTAGGAAAATGGGAATAGGTGTTGAATTATCTCTTGTTACAGAAGTTCTCTTGAATCTAAGTGATGATGACGTAAAAAATATCGCGGAAAATGTTAAGGGGTTGGCAGGAGTATCCGTGCATGGACCCTTCAGGGATTTGATCATAGGTTCTATAGATCCAGATATTAGAGAGATAGCAGTAGATCGATATATAGAGACGATTATGATTGCTAAAAGTATTAACGCTGAATGGGTTCTTTTTCATCTCAATTACATACCCATAACCTATTCAAGTGATCGGTTAAGGAGAATCTGGGTGAGGAATGCTATCAGTGCATTTTCACCGCTATTAAAGCTCGATACTCCAATTCACGTAGAAAATACCTATGAAAGAGATCCAATAATTTTTAAGGAGTTTCTTGAAGGGCTTAAAAGCAATAGAGTTTTCATGTGCTTAGATATTGGTCATGTCAACGCATATTCTGATGTACCAATTGAAGAATGGATAGTGGCTTTAGCGCCTTATATAAGAGAGGTGCATTTGCATGAAAGTCAAAAAGGGAAGGATATTCATGCGCCTCTGGGATCGGGATATATTGACTTAGAGAAGGTATTAGTTACCTTAGAAAATAATGGGGTAAAAGATTTCATAATAACTCTTGAACCGTCCTTAGAAGAAAGTCTCCAAAGTGATATTAATTGGCTAAAGGAGCATGGTTGGATAAAGTGATCAAAATGGATTTCTAAGAAATATAGGGCAAAGGTTAGAAATATTTTATTGGGATATTAAGTTCCTTTATTTTCTCAAGTAGTGCTTCCGCTTCACGCTCGCTCAGCTTAATAGTATACAAGTAAGACTTGGTTCGGAACTTTACTTTAACAAAATCTTTATGCTTTTTAACACGAACTTCCAATGTTCTTGGTATTATTTCATCTAACTGTTCCAGTTTGTGAATTTCCCTAGGCATTTTTCTTCTCCTCACTACTTCTAAAGAATTACAATCTTTGAAAACTTAAGGATAGTATTAAAACTTACTTCTTTGGGGTAAGTGTAATCTATCTGGTGATTGACTTGATTCTTTTAAAATGCAGATATATAGCGACGTTTAACACTAGGGAAGAAATTTTAGAGAATGCTTACATAGGAATAGACGAAAAGAGTGGTAAAATTGAGTACATAGGAAAAGAAAAGCCCCAAAAACCTTATGATGAGGTCATAGAATTAAACAAGCATGTTGTTATGCCCAGCTTTATTAACGCTCATACACACGTACCTATGGTTCTTCTGAGAGGATTAAAGGATGATGTAGATCTTCACACATGGTTAAATAAATATATATTTCCCGCAGAGGATAGGTTGAAGGCAACGGATATTTATTATGGTGCTCTTCAAGGAATCGCAGAGCTTATTGAGAGTGGTACTTCCTTATTCATTGATATGTATTTTTATGAGGAAGAAATAGCTAAAGCCGTTATGGAGAGTGGCGTAAGAGCGATTTTATCACGTGGCGTTCTCGATATTACTGAGAATAGAACTCCAGAAACTGAAGTGAAGAAAACTCTAGATTTCTTAGCATTTTTGGAAAGAATGTGGTCAAGTAATTTGGAGACAAGAGATAGAATCTTTTTTGCCCTAGGTCCGCATGCTCCATATACCTGTTCAAGAGAGCTCTTAATTTTAATGCGAGAGAAGGCTGAGGAATTAAAAAAGAAGCTAAATAATGTGTGGATAAATATTCATGTAGCGGAGACTAGGAATGAGTTTGAAGACTTTCTGGAAAAAACTGGTAAGTCGCCAGTGAGTTATCTCGACTCAATAGGCTTCTTGGGATCAGATGTTCTCTCGATACATACTATATGGGTCCGGGATGAAGACCTTGCAGTTCTGGCTAAGAATAAAGTGATAGTAGTTCATAATCCATCCTCTAATCTCAAACTTGGAAGCGGAATAGCCCCCGTACCGAAGATGTTAGAAAAAGGGATAAGGGTACTAATCGGCACTGATAGTGCAGCGAGCAATAATAGGCTTGATATCCTTAGTGAGGCTAGGCTTGCAGCACTTCTTCATAAAGGAATCACGGGCAATCCAGCTATCTTACCTGCTAAGAAAATTCTTAGAATGCTCACTATAGATGCAGCTAAAGCTTTAGGTTTAGATGGTCTTCTTGGGTCAATAGAAGTAGGAAAACAAGCTGATCTAGTGATATTCAATATTAAGAAGACGCTCCAAGCTTACCCATTCCATGATATCTACTCACTCATTATCTACTCGCTTGATCTAAGGGCTGTAGAGAAAGTGATGGTGAAGGGTAGATGGGTATATGATAACGGACAATTCTTAACTATAAAGAACATTGAGAAAATCTTGGAAAGAAATGCAGAGACTAGAAGACGCATTGAGGACGAGCTCGGTATATAAAGGTGACATAGTGAAGCGTTAGTGATTAGGAAAAGTTTTTCTTTTGCATGCAAGAGTATGTCTCTTTATTTATAAGGTGGGGAAAGATGAGTGCTAAAAAAATTAGATCACCAATAGTAGTAGTTCTAGGACATGTAGATCATGGAAAAACAACGTTACTCGATAAGGTCAGAGGAACTGCTGTTCAACTACATGAAGCTGGAGGAATGACACAACATATTGGAGCGTCATTCATTCCCATGGATACTATATTCGAAATAATAAAGCCTCTCGCTAAACTTGGTCTAGTACCAGTTGATAAGTCAAAATTTGTTATTCCTGGTCTTCTTTTTATCGATACTCCTGGTCATGAGGCTTTTACAAACCTAAGG
>JAHKLG010000040.1 GCA_029856625.1 Candidatus Njordarchaeota archaeon
GAAGAGAGAAGGGAATTACGTAAAATGATGTATGAGAAAGAATTCGAGGACGCAAGAGAGGTGGTGATAAGCTTAGATTCCGTAAAGATATCCTATGGATTTTTAGGTACAGGAACTACAATCTCAAACGATACGATGACAATCCTAGAGGGAATATTAGGTGATATTTCGCAGTTCTATATTGAGGAGTCTTGGGATTCCCTATTAATAGTATCAAATGTAGATGTTCCACCAAGAGTAATAGATGAATTAAAGAAAAAAGTGGGGAAAAGAGAAGTCGTTTTCCTGAAGAAAGACAAGCTAAAATACTTAGCAGTATCTCTCCATGACTCTACGGGAAGATTCTTAGGATTAGGAATTATATTAGACTTTGACCTAGTGGCTAGAAAGTTACTTGTTTATACTAGGGCGAGATTAGATACGTTAGCAAGCATACAAATAGGTCACATAAAGATAAATCCTAATGGGGAGGAATTAGAAAAATTATCCCCATGGTCTATTTAATTTCTCTAACTATCTTCATACCTATTTTCATAACTTTAATCAATGAACTTGTGGAAATAAAGAGATGAAGAAAAATTATTCTTTACTATAATGAATCCTTTTGGCTATCCCTAAATCGATATACTCATCAATTTCTAGAATTAACCAAAATAGGAATGTTCCGAAAAATATTTCCAGTATACCAGTTAAGAAGTATCTTGTCGCAGCTACCTGCCATGCTGGAATCTTATATTCTCCAGCGATTCCGAAGATCGTAAACTGCGCTGTCAAGCCACTAGATACATAGCCCCATCCAGGCCAGGCGACCCCAACAATTGTTGCTCCGAAAAGCGCTGTTTGAAGTGCTGCAATTAGTGCAAAGAATAATCCACTGATGAACGAGAATCCAAATATTTTTCTCATATTCATTCTAAACGCGTATGCAGCTACGGCTCCAGCCAATAAACCGAAGATATCCATTATTGGAATAAATACTTGGATTCTCACGGGAGCTTTGAGTTTCTTACCAGTTAACCACCATATAAAGTTAAAGAAAAGTTTCTCATTATCCTCATATTGAATGTAGGCAGAGCCAAGACCCGATAATGGTCTGTCACTGAACATTCTCGAGCTTCCACAAACCACGATTTTTCCTTTGCCAGTATCTATTGCCGCGAGCCATGGAAGCAATCCTTTAGCGTGTATGTTTCCATCAGCATCTGCTGCGTAAGAAGTTTCGGGTGTAGTGGCTACAATCACAGCTGGATCCTTAACAATAAGCAATGTGCTTGTTATCACGACTTTTTCTATACCTACGCTAATGATGTGTGGTTTAAAGTATTTTGAGGAAACTATTACTTGCCATCCTCTTCCAGCAACGTTTATTGAGTTATCATAAAGCTCGTCCCCCTTAGCATTTGTTCCCCAAAATTCCACCTTATCACGGATCCCTAGATACTCTAGTAGTTTATTTAAGTAATCAGGCTTACCGTAAGTGTTACCACCATACGCTACATCACCGAGCACAATTAGTCCCTTACCAGCATCAACAAACTGTTTTATCAGATCTAACTCTTCTGAGCTGAAATCTTCATCTCCCGGATTAGGTATTACCAGAACATCATATTGGAGTAACTCGTCTAAGGAAGGCAATGCTTCGCTAGCATTATAGCTTCCCACAATGACTCCTTGACTGGATAAATCATTAATAAGAAGAGTATAACGGTTCGTTGAATAGTACTGTCCCAAGCTATTTCTGAAGATTATCCGTATCTCTTCTTGGCCTCTCAAAATAATCTGATTAGGAGCTACGAATATACCAAGAATGATTAGTAAAACAAATACTATCACTATTTTCCTCAAGGACATCACCAAGAATGGAGACCCTAAAACTCTCCTCCAAAAAAGAAAAGAGGAAAAGAGGATTAATAAGTTATGCCTTCTTCTTGAAGCGGTAGAAGTAAAGAAGAACACCTATGATGATAACTACCACAATAACGCCACCAGCTATAATGCCCCATGATGGTGGCGGCGGTGCCTGAACAATTACTCTTACCAGAGCAGATGCCTGATTACCAGCCAGATCATAAACTACGACGGATATTGTGTGCTCTCCAGGAGCAACGGCGATTGAGGTTTCATTAGCGGTTCCTGGTAAGGTTGCCACTAGTTCTCCATCAAGGTAGATCTCTATCTTGTCAATTCCAATATTGTCTGTGGCATTGAATTTGACAGTTATATTACCTGGTCTCAACTTTGCACCTTCTTGTGGAGCAATTATAGTAACGGTTGGCTTTGTAATGTCTATTGTGAACATAACTGTAGCTTCTGAAGAGAGATAACCCTTATCATAAACCACGATTTTAACTGTATGGCTTCCTTCTGCCAAATCAGTTAACGTGTAACTAGTCTCACCACCTGTAAGCACAGCTAATAAGGCATCATCAAGGTAAATCATTGTAACATTAGCCCCAGTAGCGTCAGTAACATTCCATTTCACGGTAACTGTTTGGGTGGCAAGATAAGAGCCCTCGGCTGGGGTAGTAATAGTGATCTCGGGTGGTTCGAAATCATTTAATGCTCGAGGACCGATTAGCCATCTAATAATATTATCTATGAATCTATGATTATATTCGGGATTCTCAGTGTACGCAAAGGGTAAAGTGCCTCCCATAGCAAATAATTTTCCACCAGAAGTTAGCTCTACAGCGGCGGCTGCAATAAGATCTGTAGCGTTTATTCCCGAGGGGTCTCCAGTAGCATTAACTCCGTAGCTAGTTGGATTTCCGAGCAGAATCGGTACAGCGGGACTGGAAACATTGAGATATGTGCATCCATGAGCCAATACAGAGGAAACACCAGCGCTTAATAACTTAGCAAGTATGTTGTCAGCAAAAACGGATAGTATAGGCCTATAGGATGTTCCCTCATAATTTTGTACATCGTCCATTATTTCTCCATCGTTCCAGACGATTCCATATTCGCTTGTCAAAATATTAAGATTTTCTGGATCAAAGTATTTATACCAATTGCCCATGACCCAGAGCTTTCCACCATTAGCTAAGTAATTCTTTAGAAGGGATATTTCGAAATCGTACAAGCCATCATTTGGGTATGGAATAACTACCAAATGGGCTCTCGATAATAATTCTTCGGTGAAGTTTCCAGTGTTTATTTCCACTAAGGCGTATTGCTTAAGATATTCAATGAATTTTGTCATTTTACTTGAAGAATAGAACTGTCCATGTCCCTCATCAAAAACTATGAGAGCATTATAGACACTTACCCTTGTTGATACTGATCCAGATCCTAGGTTTGCTGATGTAAACTCTATTGTTATTTCAAAGAATCCGATATCGTTGACCACAATTATATAATTGAGGTGCTCTGTTTCGCCTGGATTTAATACGGATATGGAGTACGTTGTATCATTTGGTGTTGATAATTCCTTTGGCAAGATGAGGTTAAGGGTAATATCTTCAGCAGCTACTGTTGTTGGGTTGTAAACCTCAACGAATAATGTGAAGTTATTCCTCTCATAAATTAAGAATTCCTTGGGTGTAGGCGTTAAGGTAATTGTTAGACTCAGTGTTTGGATTCTAAAGATCTTTGAAAAGCCTGGTACGTTATCAGACCAAACCTTTATGGTTACATTAGCTAAGCTATTCCCAGTTGCTATAACTTCCCAAGTGAGGGAAATTGAAGAACCCGCAGGTAATGTGTCAATGGTGTAGATATTAGAGGCGTTTAAAAGATCTAAAGCACCTTCGATCTCAATACCAATTTTCACATTTGTTGCATTAATTCCCCAATTATTTGTAACAGTGATGTTTATTAAGCCGTGTTGATTGAGTAATAGGGTGGATGGGGCCTCACTTTTAACAATTGCTAAACCTCGACCCATTAACCATTCGAACATAAGCATAGCGAATGTTGATGTATCCCACTTACTATCAAGGTAGTAACCAGGATAATCGCTTCTAAACATGGCCGAGCTACCGCTTGCGAATATCCTACCGCCATCATCAACAATATCTACAGCCATAAATGCTATTGCTTCATAACCAAGAGTCTTCTGAGTATTGTTTTCAAACTCTACTACTGTATCATCATCACCGGTTCCTACGATATAAACGGGAGCTGATGATGAGTTATCACCAGTCCAATATAATGCTGTTCCAGAATAGAATTCGACCTTAAATGTACTAGCATTACTTACGAATTCTGCCACATTAGTATTGGTCCATGTATGAATGATTACTGAGTAATTGGCGTAATCATAATCAGTCGGGTCAATTATTTCAGCATCATACCAGCCTATCCCATAACTCTTAGTAATATTCTCAATGTATGTTGGGTCAAAGTACTTGTACCAATTACCCATTATTAACAAGGAGCCGCCATTATCTAAGAAGCTCTTTATCGCATCCACTTCATCTTCAGTAAAGGGAGAGCCTGGATTTGATATAATCAAGACGTCGTAACCAGAAAGTAGCGAACTATTTATTTCACCAGTTTCATGAATATCTATGGTTACTCCATAGTTCTCCTTTAGATCCTCTAAGAAGGCAGATAGTTTGTTAGAGTCCCAGTATTGACCGTGACTCTCATCGAATAGAACTTTAACAGTATATGGGATCTGAGTAGTTCTAATGCCCTCTTGGAAAATTATTTCTTGAGGAGAGTTCTGGATAGGAACGGCCTCGTATAATTTTGGTTGGTATTGTGGTACTAATTTTTTGCTATTAAGAATTAGAGGTGAACTAATAATAGTAGAAAGCAATACTATAGTGATGAAAACTGCTATAATATACTTTCTCTTCAAGATTAAGCACCTTCTCGTACTTGCTAACAAATGTTTGAAGAGCATAAACTTAGTGGAATATGATGCTTATAAAAATTGCTTTTTGCAGAATTCACAGATAAAAAAACAGTAGACAAAAAAATATGAGATGAAAAATATGTAGCATCACCTAATAGTAATAGGCATTTAGGAGATTAAGTAATGAAGAAAAGAGAATAGATTTTTCCTCTGAAAAAATTGAAGATATAATTAAATTAGTTGTAATGGTTTGCATCTACTTCTTTAAGTATCTCTTTACGTATATAGCTAGAAGACCGAAAACTAGGCCAAGCACCAATAATATTGATGCAAGCATCATTATCTCTGGTGATATTTGGCCTGTTGGTTTTGTATAAGTGATGATTATTTCTTTGATGACTGGTCTAGGTAGATTAGATGCGGTGGCATTTATCACCAACCTATATGATCCAGGAGAATTCGCTACCATTATCCATGTAACCTCAAAGGATTCACCGGGCTCTAAATCTCCGACCCTATATGTTGTTGTTCCATTTCTATTAATAATGCCAGCAGAGTACTCTATATTTATCTGGACAGCTGTTAAAACATCGGCTCCCCTATTAATTACTTTAACCCGTAAACTTATTTCCTCTCCCACGTTTATTTGATAAGGCACCCCGCTTATTACTATATCCAGCTCCCTTACTCCTAATAACCATGCGATTGAATTGGCTATAAATGGCTCATTTTGAGTATAATAGTACCTGGAGGAGAACACGTAGCTACTGCCGCATGCGAGTAATTTTCCTTTACCGTAAATCACGGATGCGATGATCATCAGCACATCTTTGCCACGAGCTATTACATTTCCTTGATCATCCGTTACATAACTTTCATTATTGCCGATTATTATTGGATGGTGGATCGCAATACTTGTATTTGTGGCTAGTAACGCTGTTCCAGAGAATTCTATCTGGGATACTCCTGCGGTAAGCATCTTTGCAATTTTGTTTTTCGCAAATGTCTTTGCCACAACATGATACGTTGCGCCGATGTAATTAACGGGGTCGTATACATCACCATCTATCCATACTAAACCATACTTGCTGGTAATCGCATTATAGCCTCCAGGATTATTGGGCCAGAAGTAGCGGTACCAATTACCCATCATTAAAACGGAGCCGCCATCTTCCAAGTATTTCTGAATAATTTCGACTTCCTTATCGCTCATTATTGGTGTGGTTGTGTCGCCAGGTGATCCAGTGGACGGTTGGGGATTTGGCAATACATATAATGCTGTCACACTAGGTGTTAATAAGACCTCGGGTATTTCTCCCTTCAAGATTAATACGGGAGCGTATTTGCGTAGTAGGTCGATAAAGTCTTTCATCCACGCAGATGTAAAATAAACGAATTGATGATGCCCCTCATCAAACACGATAATGCGTGTTGTGGTAGCTATTAATGTAGCTCTAATAACATCCTCTCCTCCGTTTTCACTAGTTATATATACTGGGAGAGAGTAAGCACCGATAACATTTGTGGTGATCTTAAACGCTAAAGTTCTCTCCTGTCCTGGTGCTAAGGATTCTATCAAAACATCTGTTGTATTAAGAAGTATGTCTTCTGGTACGTTAGGAATTGTTATATGAATGCTTCTGATGGTATACGATGCAATATTCTTTATCCTCACATAAAGTATGGTCATATTGGTTATCGTTAGGTTTAATGGGAATGGAGTAAATGATGCGGATGCATCAAAAGCTGGTCTGGATGATACAGTAACAATTTTTTCTCCAATTTTAGAGCCTTGCAGATAAAGCTGAATACCAAGAGATCCGCTTCTCTTAATTCCTAATACGCACCTAACTGTAAATGAGATGGATAGTTCTTCTAGTGGTTCTAAGGTACCCAAATTTATCATTTCACCAACAATATAAGGGACTTCATAAGTTCCAGAAGAACGGGAGATAGTAATATTCCCAACTACTTTTAGAAAATATGGTATAATCAAGTTTAATGACATATTCTCCTTGGATATGTTAGCAATATTCTTTATTGTTACTGATACTTCTCCCGTATCCTTTAGGATGAAAGTTTCCTTACTAACACTAAATCTCTTTATAATGGGTATTAATGACTGGTCAGGCGTAAGACCTAATGTCCATCCTACAGTTAATAGAGTAAAGACTAAGTCATCTAATACATCAGTAACATAATTATAAGCATAACATCGTGTACTACCTGTCGCGAAAATTCTTCCACCACTTCTCAGTTTAACAGCAGCATGGAAAATAACGTTACCATCAAGTATCTTTGTAGTACCATTTTCAAAGACCACATACGTGTCATCATCCCCGATACCAATTGGATATGGACCCTCCTCAATTAGTGTAGGATCTTGGGGAGGTACTATTCCAATACTAGTACCGTCAAAATAAACTTCCTGGACATAATCTAGAATGCCCATTTCCTTCGTTACATTATTATCGGCCCACACATGCACTATCACATGATAAGTGGCATTTTCAGGATTTATTTCTGGATCAGTCAGATACGTAGTATTATCATAAACACTTGCATCATACCATATAATCCCGTATCTCTCTGTTATATTATTCATAGTTTCGGAATGAAGGTAAGTGCTCCAAGTGCCCATAATGTATAATGAGCCACCATTGTCCAGAAAATTATGAATAGCATTTATCTCATCTTGTGTGAATATAATTTCTTTCTTTGCTCCCTCTTCTAATTCAGGATTTGGAATCACTAAGAGTTTAACTCCTTCTAGATCAGCAGAAGTTATTCTGTCATAGTTGATAACTACATCACCAAGGAGATTCAAAAGTGATATGAATTCTGATAATCTGTCTGGGTTATAATACTGATTATGTCCAGCATCTAGGAGTATTTTTGGTTTATCATTAGATGATAAAGTGTAATCTCGATAAGTATCATAAGCATTTGTCTCCAAACTAAGAAGCGGATAAGAAATTTTGTCTCCAGAATCTACTTTAATATTGCTTTTATGAATAATGCTAGAGACCCCAATTGGTATTAAGGCGCTAGTTATGAAGAAAATTATGATTATAACCGAAACTAGTTTAAATTCATGTTTCCTCATAAACTCACCAATATCTTATTCAGCAACAATGATAATAAGAATATCGGAATATATCTTTTACCGGCAACCCCTATTATTGAAATCCAAAATATAAACCAAGTATTGCTATAAAAGACATTTGGAAAGCTTAGTTTTTTATTCAGAAAAATTGTAAGGAAAATACAAAAAGTGAATGATTAACTTAGGCACTAATATTGTGCTGCTTCTCTTATTTTTTCCGCTATTGGTACTGATATTGCTCCAGATATAGCGTTTCCAATGGACCATGGAATGATTATCCACCAGAAAGTGTATTCCCACAAATACTCCAAGCGGAATAAATTCGGGTAGAATACTGTATAGAGACTTATCTGCATAAAGAATCCTCTGAGAAGCCCGATGATGAAACCATCGATTATCCGAAGAACTGGAATATCGGGAGTGCTCTCAAATTCCTCCTCCGGTATCTTATATCTAAAGAATATCGGTTTGTTAGTGAATACAGCTTGGCCTCTTATTAATAAGTATAAGTCTACGGGGAGACCTTGAGCAAAGGGGTATGCCCACCATAATGGGTTAATACCGTACCACCCAATCTCAGAGACAATGTTGTAAATGAATAGTGTCAGGGAGGCTGTTCCTGGTTTTTTGACCAGTGCTATCGCTGTAATTAGGAGAAGGACGTATGGGAAATCGGCTACTGCGAAGTTATATGCGAATGGTATTCTATCGGTTATTGGGAAGATGAATTGTCTCCCTAATATTTGTACCCAAACTGTCATGGCGGCTCCGATCATAGCTATGCTTACGAGATCAAGTGTTGTGAATATGGAGAAGAATCCTACTTTCCCGAGAATTAGAAGTCCCACAAAAACCCCTAGCGTTAAACCCATTGTAATGTAAAGTCTAGTTATTGGGGGTCTTCTAACTTCTATTATCTTCTTTAGTTCTTGCCACTCAAATGATGGGCCGAACTTAACCTTTATTGTTAATGTAACCTTTACAGAATCTACTCCTGACGGGAGATCACGGGGAACGTAAAGAGAATACTCAAGTCGCCACACATCTCCAGGCTTAACTAATGGTATCTTAAAATACGCCCAAGTATCTATCCAAGATCCATTTAATTGCTGGAGAATATTACCCCCAGGCCCTATTAAACGTGCAACTGGTTTAGTACCGGTATTTGGAGTAAACGTCACATTATAATTGCTCTGACCGACACCATCACCCAGAATTTCAATATCTGTCCAATTTTCGGTCGCTGTTTCTGGTAGATGTAGAGTAATTCTCAAGACTAGTGGATATCTGGCACCTACAATGACTACTCCATCTCTATATTCTCGTGGTAAGGTACCCGTGTAAACTGGGAATCGAATGCTTATTTCTGGTGGTTGTGCTGCTTGCGCATAAACTTGGATTATTTGAGCGACAGTAATCGCGTTGTATAATAGGAGAGGCGTGATAAGGATTAAGGCGGCAAGAAGATTTTTATTCATCAATTACCCCACAACTCAAATCGTTAAA
>JAHKLG010000041.1 GCA_029856625.1 Candidatus Njordarchaeota archaeon
GAGAAACAAGCTATCCTAAACCACTAATCTCTAAGAATGTCTCAAGATTTCTAAGCGTAATATGGGAACCAATGAGACTCCTCCACTTTACATACGAGGTCGAACCAGTTAAAATAAATGATGTGGAAATTTTTGAACGCCTATTTGTGACTACTTACTAAATTATGGAGTCAAGAACTAGCATTACTATGAAACCTATAAAGAATCCAATAGATGCTTCCTCGCTGTATTTCCCATCCATTATATCTGGTATGATCTCATGAATAACCACATATATCATTGCTCCAGCTGCTAGAGCCATTAGAATAGGAAGTGCCGTACTGATGTAGAGAATAATCATTAATGGTATTAGTGCCGCGAGAGTCTCTGATACACCACTTAGAACTCCTATAATAAATCCCTTCAATCTACCCTTCCTCGTAGATGCAAATGGCATTGCCACAGCTAATCCTTCTGGTAAGTCTTGTAACCCAATCGCTATCGCAACGAGCAATCCCTCTTTTATATCATATATCGTACTAGCTCCAACAGCCATTCCCTCTGGAATATTATGAATAATCATGGCAAGCGTTAGTAGCCACATCTTTTTTAACTGAACACCAGTTATTTCAGGTCCCTCGTATCCCCTCTCAAAATGTTCATGAGGAATTAACTTGTCAAGAATTCTGATAATCAGTAATCCGATGATAAATCCTAAAACACTTATGCTTGTTCCCCCAATGTTTATGGCTGGTATAAGCAGGCTAGTAAAAGCAGCTACTAGCATTATACCTGCAGAAAAACCCAAGGCTAGAGACCTGTACTTGAATTCTGTGAAAGTATAGAAGAGGATGGGGATGCTTCCAACTGCTGTTAGGATAGCTGGAATTAATGCAATAATGAGGATTCTTAATACGAGTGTTAAGCTATTTAGAAATGATAGGAAGGATGTTGTATTGATCATTCTGAGAGCCATCCTCACTAGTAAGCATGGATATTATTACCTTGTGGATAGACAGATGATAAAAAACATTATAATATTTCTGGTCGAAATCTTTTAACACTTAGAGAAGGGTGCGAAGATGGGTATGAAAAGTTTTGAAGGAGACTACTATGGGACAAAAAGTCCTTAAGATTATTCATACAGCGGATTTTCATCTAGGGGTGAGTTTCAGAAGAATCATAGGACGGAATGTTAATGAGACTCGGAGGGAAGATTTTAGGAAAAATATAAAGAAAATCTTCGATATCGCAATCAAGAGAGATGTCGACCTTATCCTCATTAGCGGGGATATTTTTCATAGATCCGATCCATCGAATAGAGACTTTGTATTTATTGCTAATCAAATAGGAAGGGCTACGGAGAAGGGAATATATGTTGTCGCAATAGCGGGGAACCATGATAAACCAAAAACCATTGACTCGCATAACCCGTTACAAGCCTTAGTAGAGGCTCATGCTCCCCACTTCTATTACTTTCCCTCAACTCCTCAAAAGCCATTAATTATTAATATTAATAAGGAAAATATAAGAGCCCAAGTTGGAATCATCCCAATTCCCTTCATTGATCCACGCATAGTTTATCAGATAGGAGACGAAAACTATAGTACCTTTATAGGTAATCTTATCTCTAAGCTCCTCGACAAGTTACCTAGTACCATTGATTACAAGATTCTCATGGCTCATCTAACCGTTAGAGGTTCTCAGATTAGAAGGATTTGGTCTATTCAGATTAATGAACCAGATGTTGCTAGGAGCGATCTTAAAGAGCATGAGTTTGATTATATCGCATTAGGCCATATCCATACGCCTCAGGAAATTTCTAAAAGGATTATTTACCCCGGATCCATTGAGAGAATTGATTTTTCTGAAGCTGATGAATCTAAAAGTATTGTGTACGTGGAGTTGTCCGATAGCGGTATAAGGATTGAGAGAATCCCCCTTGAGTGTAGACCAATGATATCTATTGACACCATTAAAATCGAAGACCAGTTTAATCCGATGGGCGTCCTCATTGATAACCTTGATAGGATTAATATTCCACCAGGAAGCCTCCTACGGCTTCAAATAGAGACAAGCGAAAGTGTATGGAGGAATCTTGAGAAGTATATTGATGCTTTGGAGAAGTATCTTTTCGAAGGAAGAGGAGTTCTTGGGTATTTTATTAAAAGGAGAATGCTAAAGGAGGCTCCTAGTGAAAAAGATATTTCTTCCCAAATAGTATCCTTGAGAGAAGCTGTACTTGAATATATTAAGGCCATGAAAATAGATGCTAGAGTAAAAGAGAGAGCGCTTGAATTAGCTAAAAGGATAATGAATGAGGTGAACATTCCGTGAAGCTACTCAGATTGTATCTAGAGAACGTAGCAACATACGAAAAAGCTGAAATATTTTTCCAAAAACTAACATACCCAGTCTTCGTGACTGGGAGAACGGGAAGCGGAAAAACTACATTATTCGTTGATGCAATAACTACTGCATTATTTGGCTGTGCTTACGGGGACTCATCTAGGGGATCTTATAAAGCCATTATAATGCAGGGAAAGAAGAGGGGAGTCGTTGAACTCGACTTCGAAATTGATGGTGTAATTTATAGAGTTAGGAGAATATTGGATGAAAGAGACCCACGCGCCTATCTTTATAGGTTAGGTGAAAGTATAGAAAGAGTACTAGCATATAACATCTCAAAAGTTAATTCTGAGCTGGAAAAATTAACTGGTCTAAATTACGAAATTCTTCTGAACTCCGTCGTTGTACGGCAAGGAGAAGTAAAAGATTTCCTCAGGAAAAAACCGAGGGAAAGAAGAGACTTGCTCGTGAAGATATTTCAGATAAGAATGGATCATCTAAAGGAATTAGCGAAGAAGTACCGAATTGATCTAGAGAAGACGAAATCAAATCTAGAGGGAAAGAAGAGAATACTGGAGAACGAAGTAGCTAAAAAATCCACTGTATTGAAAGAGATAAAGAATGTGGAGGACGAGTTAAGAGAGGCTACTAAGAGAGAAGGAGCTCTAAGGATAGAACTAGAGAGACTTGAGAAAGAACTTGAGGAATTAAGAGATAGGGAGAAAGAGCTGAGTAAATCTGTATCGGAGCTAGAAGTTTATGAAAGAGATTTAAGGAGTAAAAAGAAGGAGTTAGAGCGGGTAAGAAACGAGATAGAAAGTTTTTTGAGAATTATCAATAAGTTTGGAAGAGAACGCATCGAGAAAGCCTTTGATTTCTGGAATAAATTAAACGCATTAGAGAAAGCATGGTTAAAAATTGATCAACTTAAGAAAGAGAAGGAAAAACTTGAGGAGCTATTAAAAAAGAAAACAAGAATAAGCGAGCTTGAGAAAAAGATCAGAGAGCTGGAAAATGTTTCAGAACTACATGGAGAACTAGAAAAGGAGTTAGAAAGACTCAATGAGAGAAGAAACTATATCAAGGGGCAAATAAGAATTCTCGAGCAAAGCATTGAGCAATTAGAAAAAGCCAAAACAGTTTGCCCCGTCTGTGGTACTCCACTATCTCCTGAAAAGAAAATCGAGAGAAAAAGACATTTGATAAGCGAAAGAGAGAATCTCCAGAGAGAATTAATAGAGATCGAGAGGACTGTGGATGAAAAGAGAAATGAACTACAAAGACTTATGGAGAAGGAGAGAGAACTATGGAGTACTCGTGCAAAGCTTGAGGAGCTTAAGAAAGAAGTTGGGGAAAACCTAGAAGAAGAATACATGAAAGTTGCAAATGAGCTCAAGCAATCAATTGAGAGATATGAGTCCGAAATGAGAGTTCTCAGGGAGTTTACTCGGAGAAAAGAATTAAGTGAGATGAAAAGAACCTTAGAGGAAATGGTGGAGATAGCGAGAGAATTGCCAAAATTGGAGGAGAAAGAGGAGAATGCAAAAGTATTGCTCATGGAAATAGCTGAGCTTGAGAGAAAGATCTCTCAGCTAGCACCTCTAAGGGAGGAACTGGAAGATATTCAAAATGTCATTAAGGAAAAAGATTTAAGGATAAGAGAATTGAGAAAGCAATTAGAGCAAGAGATTTCGAAAAAGAGTAAACTAGAGGAGAAGTTGAAAACATTACAGAAGGATCTAGAGGAGATAAGGAAAAAGGAACAAAGATTAAAGGAAATCGAGGACGAAATCAAGAATTTAGATATCGATATTCAAGCGTACAAGATCTTAGAAGATAAAGTATTTGCTCCCGGAGCTCTTCCAGCTCGATTATTAGAAAAATATATCCAAGTTTTACAGTACTATACGAATGAGTACCTCAAGCTCTTTGGTCAACCAATAGAAGTCAGGTTCATCTTTAAACAGAGGGGAGACACTCAAACGGTGGACTTGAAGATTTATGCTAATAGTTATGAACGTGAAATAAAGACTTTCAGCGGCGGTGAGCAAACATTAATTGGTTTTTCTATAAGATTAGCTATTGGCAAGCTCTTAACCCAGCTCTATTCAGGGAGAAAAAGGCCAAGATTTCTTATAATTGATGAAGGATTTGGTCCTCTTGACGAGGAATTAAGAATTGAGGTTGCTAGAGCATTAGCAAGTTTGATGGAAGAGGGCGAATATGAACAGATAATAGTCATTTCTCATCATCAAGAACTAAAAAATGATCCAGTATTTAGAACTGTTCTAAAAATTGAGAAGGATAGAATGAATATTAGTCGTGTAAAAATTCTCCAACCTCCTTAAATCATACAACAGCAATAAACATTATGTCATTAACATTGCTCCCCGTCGGACCAGTAAAGACAACATCACCAACTGCTTTCAAATAGGTATATGAGTCATTATTAGCTAAATACTCCAGCACATCAAATCCTTTTTCTCTCCCTCTCTTTACAGTGGTACTATCTACTAAACCACCCGCCGCATCAGTTATACCATCGATACCATCAGTCCCTATAGAAGCTATGGCTACACCTTTTAATCCACTAATTCTTATGGATGCAGATAATGCTAGTTCTTGGTTTCTACCACCTTTACCAGAGCCAGTAACAGTTACTGTTGTTTCACCACCCATGATAATTAAAGCGGGCTTTTCCAGTGGTTTATTATATTTATAGATCTCTCTAGCTATTCCCGCGAGAACCGTTCCAACATGCCGAGCTTCCCCCTCAATATGCGTCGAAAGAATTAGAGTATTAAAACCCATCTCTTTAGCCTTAGCCTCAGCAGCTTCGCAAGCGATCCTATTATTAGCTATAATAACATTATGAACCCTCTCAAAAATCTTATCTCCCGGTTTAGGAGTCTCAGGAACCTCGCCACGTAAACCCTTCTCTATCCTATTTCTAACACTCTCTGGAACCTTGTCCCAAATATTATAAAACTTAAGCACTCGATAAGCATCTTCAAATGTGGTGGTATCAGGAGCCGTAGGCCCAGAAGCAATTGTATCTAAAGGATCACCGACAACATCTGAGATTATAAGGGCAACGGTAGTGGCTGGGTAGCAAGCCCTAGCCAATTGTCCCCCCTTAAAAGCAGAGATATGCTTCCTTACAGCATTTATTTCATTTATGGTTGCCCCGCACTTGAGAAGGAGATCAGTAGTCTTTTTCATTTCATCTAAAGTTACTGGATCAGCTGGTCGGGGCATTAAAGCCGAACCACCACCCGAGATGAGAACTATTATTAAATCATCTTCCTCCGCTTTTTCCGCTATCTCTAGCATCTTTTTGACGCCCTCTAATCCCTTCTCATCCGGAATAGGATGCGATGCGCCGATTAGCTTGATTCTATTTACCTTGAATCTCTTTTCTGTGCCCCTCAGAACATTAACTACACCTTCCGAGATTCTATCACCCAGTAACTCCTCTATAGCCTCAGCCATCGCTCCACTCGCTTTACCCCCACCAATAACATAGATATTTCTGATTTTCGTAAGGTCAAACTCCAGTCCAGCTATTACGAGCTTATTATCCTTTATAGCGACATTCTTTCTTACGGCATATTTAGGGTCAACAGCTGTTAAAGCTGCTTCTATCGCTTGTAGAATTACCTCTCTAGCTCTTCTATCCTCCTCATTCTCAGCAGCTCTTAATAATTCCTCGTAATTTTTTATAAACACTTCAAGCACCCTCAATAAATGATCTTTAGAAAATTAGCTAAGATCTCCCTATGGAATTCTCCATATAGCACCCTTGCTCGCAGACTCAGCGATTTGAGCATATAGTCTTAGATATCCCTTATCAACCTTTGGTTTAGGTGGTCTCCACTTTTCGCGCCTCTCCTCTAATTCTTCTGGAGAAATCATCAGATCAAGCTTCCGAGATGGAATATCTATTAGTATTCTATCACCATCCTTTACGAGGGCTATTGGCCCCCCTTCCATGGCTTCTGGGGAGACATGTCCAATACAAGGGCCTCTGGTGGCGCCTGAGAATCGGCCATCAGTAATTAAAGCTACACTCTTCTCTAATCCAGCTCCAACTACAGCCGCTGTGGCCGCTAACATCTCTCTCATGCCTGGTCCTCCCTTTGGTCCTTCATATCTTATAACAATGACTTGTCCTTTCTCAATCTCGCCATCTAATATAGCCTTAACAGCATCCTCTTCCCTATCAAATACTCTCGCTTCACCCTCAAACCTAAGCATTTCTGGAGCAACAGCAGATTGTTTAACAACAGCCCCTTCGGGAGCTAAAGAGCCCCATAATATAGCTATACCACCTTCCTTGCTGTAGGGGTTATCCCTCGGCCTTATCACTTCACGATCCCTAATAACAGCCTCCTTTAAAAGATCCTTAAGCTTCTTACCAGTTACTGTAAGAACATCGGTATTCAACAATGGCTCTAGCTCTTTCATAACTCCTAATACACCACCAGCTCTATGAAGATCCTCCATAAAATAAGGTCCTGCCGGATTTATCTTAGCCAGAACAGGAGTTGTTTTACTTATCTCATCAAAGTCGTTTAAATCGAGTTTTACATTGGCTTCGTTAGCGATCGCCATTAAGTGAAGAACGGAGTTTGTTGATCCTCCTAGCGCCATATCCACTCTAATAGCATTTTCGATAGCTTCACGTGTAACTATATCACGAGGCTTAATATCGTTTTCAAGAAGATACATTATTTGTCTCCCAGCTTCCCTAGCTATTCTATATCTCTCCGCAGAAACCGCAGGGGCAGTTCCACTACCAGGTAAAGACATACCCATAGCTTCTATTAAAACCGCCATGGTATTTGCTGTATACAGTCCAGCGCATGATCCAGCTCCAGGAAGAGCATTATTCTCCAACTCTTTCGCTTCATCCTCTGTTATCTCCCCTTTCTTTATCTTGGGAATAGCCTCAAATAGGTGGTTTATTGCTACTCTCTGACCCTTCCAGTAGCCAGCAAGCATGCATCCTCCCGTCACCATTATTGCTGGAATATTAAGTCTAAGTGCCGCCATTAGCATTCCTGGTTCTATCTTATCACAGGATGCAACGAGAACCATTGCATCAAATTGGTGAGCCTCTATCATCAATTCTATTGATGCAGCTATTATCTCACGGCTCGGAAGAGGAGTCCTCATACCCTCATGTCCCATAGCAATACCATCACATATGGCAATAGTGTTAAATTCTAATGGGGTGCCTCCTGCCTCTTTTATACCAAGCTTTACTGCTTGGGCAATCTTGTCTAGATGGATATGACCTGGGACAATTTCATTCCAAGAATTCACGACAGCTATGAGCGGTTTCTCTAAATCATCGTCTGTTAACCCAGCAGCTTTAAAAAGAGCTCTATGCGGGAGTCTATCAATGCCCTTCTTAACCTTATCACTTCGCATAACCAGCACCTAACACTTTCAAGAAAAAATCTATTAGCCTTCGTTATATTCATAATAAAAGTTTTTACAGCAATCGATCGATACTTTTAATAAAAATAAACAGAGAAAAAATTAGTTTAGTTTGATTGCTATTTTTTGCATAATTTTTAAATCAATGATTATTAGGATATGCTCTGGGTAGTTTTTTTACTTTCAATAATGCTAGCTAAGAGAGATATTATGAACGATAGAGCTAGGATTGCCATCACGATGCCCAATGATAAGAAAACGGGAATTTCATATCCAAAGAATGACGCAATCATTTTTACTCCAAGGAATGCTAAGAGAATTCCTAGGCCCACATTTATGTACTTTAATTGCCTTATTAGGAGAACAATCAACATATATAACGCTCGTAAACCAAGAACAGCTAATAGATTGGATGTGTATGCTAGGAAGAAATCTGTAGTGACCGCTAATACTGCGGGAACAGAATCTACAGCGAAAACAATATCGGTTGTCTCTATAGCCAAGAGAACAATTATTAACGGCGTAAATCTTAATATACCATTCTCTCGCACTAAGAAATGAGAACCATGGTACCTAGGAGTAATAGGAAGGAACTTCCTAGCAGCTCTTACTATCGGATTTTTCTCTGGATTAACTTCCTCTTCTCCTCTCCTCGTGCTAAGCTTTATTCCAGAGATTATAAGAATTATCCCAAAGATAATGATCGTCCAGTGGATACTCTTTATCAACATTATTCCGCCAAGTATAAATGCTGCTCTAAAGAATGCTGCACTCAGGATACCAATTAATAAAACCTTGTGTTGATACCGATATTTAACACCAAAATACCCAAAGATCGCATAGAAGACAAACATATTATCCATGCTTAAGGAGTACTCAATTGCATATGCTGTGTAGTACAAGAGTGCTGGTAGTACTCCATAAATGTAGAGTATATAAAGACCGAATGCAACGCCCACAGAGATCCAGACAAGTACCATTGTAAGCGTTTCCTTAAATGTGGGATCCCTATCTTCATGCTCCAGAGCTAAAACGTCTACTATAATTAATATAATGACTATTATATGGAATATTATCCAGAACCATAGGGGCGGGTGAGGAAGAGACGCATCATTTACACTCACTCTTTGCACCATGTAAAATTCATTATAGTTTACTTCTGGAAAATCCCATCCTTATAACGCCATTTTAATGCTGACCAGCAATTTTTATAGAAACGCTATTCAGCAAAATTTCTTATTATTAATTTTGCCATATATATAACTATATATTCTACATTAATTGTAGAATTACCCCATCTTTTCTTTCAAAATATTTTATTGATATAGTATTGATTAAAATATTAATAAAGAGAAAACATCATAATAGAAAGATTTAAAAAGATTTTTTCGGTAGGATTTCTCTGATTTTCGCTACAATAAATTGAATCACTGAGTAATAATTCTAGGGATA
>JAHKLG010000042.1 GCA_029856625.1 Candidatus Njordarchaeota archaeon
ATTAAATCCGAACGCCATCCTGTTTTTCTAGGTTCTTCATATTCTGGGGAGAGAACTGTTATTTCCTCATTCATTATTCTTATTTTGATCTCTCCTAGAATCCTCCATGCTAAATGAGGAAAATGATCTATCACGATCTGATAAAGCTTCTTAAGAACTACTAAAAAAGCCTTAATGGATTCCAGAATATCTCTCTTGTAGGGCATCTCAATTGATAAGTTTCTTGTTTCATTGTGGATAAAGAGTTTTATAGTTATTTTTTCTTCCGAAATTCTTCTTCTTAAATAATTAATAACTTCTTCACTGGCTTCTGGTAATACATTTTCAGCCACAATTTTGTCTGATGCAATGCGAATAATCATTTTAAAAGCTTTCGTGGGAGGACCAAGAGTAATTATAAAGATGTTGTCTCCTTCTCTAATTGGTTTTTGGCCGAAGAAATCCTGAAGAATCGAGGTTATTTTCTCAATCATTTCTATTCATCATGTTTAATTTGCTGAGGGAGGCATTACTTAGCCTTATTTTGCTATTCCTGTTCAATCTGGTTAGACTAATAATAAGTTAGATAGTAAATATTAAATTTCGTATTATCTTTATATTTTTGCAAAGCATAGAGGGTAGAGTGAAACTAAACTGAGTTATATATTCCAGTTTAACTAACTGGAGGCTTGTCGGTGAGTCTTCAGAAGAAGCTTCGAGGCTTCTTTAGAAAACAACTACTGGGCAAAAAGAGGGATATCATCTCAGATATTAAGAAATATGGTAGATCACGTGATTTCCTATGGAGATCATTCTTTACAATTGCCGATGAGGCGATCTCTGAGGGTTATGATATTTCTAAGGAGCTATTGGATATTGCGGGATATTCTTATCTTCTCTACAAACCATCTGAGAGGATTTATGCTCTACGGGAAATTGGGTATAGATTAGTCAAAATGGAGTTCTTCTCCAAAGCTCTCTTGATATTCAAGATAGCGCTGAGAGAGTGTAATCGAATAATTAATCCTTATCGAAGGTTATTTGAAAAAGCCTTGGTTTTGGATTATCTCTTTGCCTCTGGTTTTAATGATTTTGCAGAGAAAGTTCTGGAGAAAAGTATTGAGGATGCTCTATATTTATCTCCAGTTAAGGCCGCTTCTCTTCTAATATTATTCGGAATTGGTCTGGCTAAACATGATGTAGGTAGAGGGGATTCTCTCATAGCATCTGGGGTCGAGTATGCAGAGAAATGTGAATCGGATTTATGCAAGGCTATTATTCTAGCTCGTGGAGCTTATGGCTATGTAAGCGTTAGTAGAAACCCCGAGAACATGAGGGTAGCTAAAAAATGGCTCGGAGAAGCATTTGAGATAATCGATGAGATGCCTCCGAAAGAAGCTCTCTATGCTCTAGCTCGGATTATTGGTGACATATGCTATGTGGATTATATGAAGGCGAATCAAGTTCTCGAGTTTATCCTCGATAATGTTAAGCGAAATGAGGAAGGATTTAGGATAGTGCTACGAGCTGCGAGGAGCCTTATTAACTCGGGGGACAATGATTTATCCTACAAAGCTCTTAACTGGCTTGAAGATAGGATAATGAAGTCGCACTCAAGGAAATTAAGGAAGCTCCTTTATCTCTCCTTTATCGTAAAATACTTCGGCATTATTGATGGATATAAAGCGCAGTTTCTTGCGAAAATTATCGCTGGTTACTTGAGAGAGTTGTTCACGATAGAAAAATCTGCCTCTGCTGATTTGATTCAGAGCATAGCTAATTTATCAGCTGCTGATATCGACCTAGCCCATAATCTATTAAAGCGTAGTCTTCGTGGGCTAGGGAGTGATAGAGAGATAATTCATGTTCTAGCAATGTATCCTAAACAATTATTTAGTGCTTTTCCCAAACCATATGTATTAACGCTAAGAGAAAAAATCAGTTCTGTTTTTTCAAGGCTAGAAAAAGAGTATCTAGAGCTAATTCCCGATATTATTCACTCCCTATCAGTAGTGCCAATTAGGGGGTTTGATAAAATAGTGAGCAATGCTCTGAGACTGGCTGAAGAAATGCCCGAGGAGGAGGGGATTATTTATCTAACTGAGATCGCGGGAGCAATAACGGCTAAGGCTAAGTGGTGGGCAGAGGAGCTTTTGGAGTATCTTCTTGAAAGTATAGAGAAACTCCCAGTGGATAGGAGAATCCAGTTATTGATAGAAATGAGTCAACGTATCTATAAATTCTCTCCAAGAAAAGCTAGGGAATTATTGAGAATCGCTATAGGAATTATACAGGATAACGAGGTAAAAAACGCGCATGGGATTCTCCTAGAAATATCCAGACAAATGAGGATTCTATTCAGGGACTTGGCATGGGCAAGGCAGATAGAGATCTTAGCAAGAGAAATCAGTAGGAGGAAGAAAGAAAAAAGGTAAAATAAGAACTATTTTATAATGATGTTGGAGGTTGCCACTTCTGGAGATAATTCTCTAAAACTCCCTCCTTCTTTAACCATTCTCCATACTCAACTAATGCCTTTAGCGCTGTAATACCTCTTTCTGGGGTAGGATATGCTGGAATGCCGTGGTAATCAAATCTGTCGCGCACCCAATTAGCCATATCAGCACCGCCGATATCCACAGCAACTACTGGCTTCTTATATTTCTTGATTATTTGAGCAATTTCATCTACGAAACTGGATGTTAGCAGAGGTACGTGATGTAGTCCTATTATGAGGACAGCATGTATATCGTCATTCTCCATTACAGCTTCTATAGCGGCTATGTATGATTCGTTGGAAGCACTGCCACTTAAATCAATTGGATTAGAAAATGTAGCAACGGGTGGAATTTTCCCTTCTTCTTGAGCCTTCTTTAATTTAGCTAGAAGGTTCTCGGGAGTGGGTATAACATTAAGCCCAATTTTCTCCGCCTTATCAGTTGCAAGTATTCCAGCTCCCCCGCCATTAGTAACAATCGCTATGTTTCTCCCCCTAGCTGGGGGCTGGAACGCTAAAGCTTTTGTAACATCCAAGAATTCGACTAAATCATCTGCCATTATAGCACCCATTGTTTCAAACGCTACTTGGTAAATCTTCACGTTTCCAGCTAAGGATGCAGTGTGACTCATTGTAGCTCTTGCCCCAGCCTTGGTTCGTCCTCCTTTTAATATCACAATAGGCTTATGCTTAGAGAATTCTTTACCGATTTTAACAAGGGGTCTTCCATCTCCTTTAAGTCCCTCCAAATATATCATTACTACCCTCACGGTCTCGTCCTTTAAGGCATATAATAGCATATCTACTTCATCAACATCGGCTTTATTTCCATAACTTATGAATTTACTCACTCCAATGCCTTCTCCATACATATAGTCTAAAACGGATACTCCTAATGCCCCGCTTTGGGAAATAAACATGATATATCCTTTCTTCGGTCTAGGTGTGGCTAAGAGTTCTTTTCCATTCAGAGGCTTGCAATATGGAAGAAACATTGTATCGACTCCGCTATATGCATCAAAAACACCTAGACCATTCGGACCAATGATACGAATTCCGTATTTCCTAGCTACCTCAACGACTCTTTTTTCGAGTTCTACATTCCCTATCTCGGAGAACCCAGCACTAATAATACTCGCTACCTTTACCCCCTTCTTTCCACACTCCTCCATTGCTCCTGGCACATACTTAGCTGGGATAACAATAACTGCATGATCGACATCACTAGGCACATCTAATATAGAGCGGTATAGGGGTTGTCCAAAGAGTTCTCCACCCTTAATATTTACTCCATAGACATCAGCCTTTAACCATCCTTTCTCCTTATTCTCTAATAAGTTCTTAAAAATTACCCACCCTGGAGCATTAACGTCTCTAGAAGCGCCTATGACCGCGATAGCTTCGGGCTCGAAAAAAGCTTTTAATTCTCTTCTCACTTTTTCAGAATATTCCTCTAAAGTCTCTGGGGTTAATTCATGTTGCAAGAGTTCTTCCTTATAATTACTCATTATTCAACACCTCAAGAGAGTTACCCTAATTCTTAAGAAGTAGAGAATTTGTCAATTAATCTTAGCCATATATAAAGGGAGTGATTTTCTTGAGCACTTTTTACGGACTAATTATCAGCCGAGACCTCTATAATCCAGAGTCAGAAGCGGGGAAGAATAGAATGAGGTTCCTTATAAACGCATTAAAACCCTATAGGCATCTATTCGGATCTAAGGCCCTAGACATCGGTTGTGGAGCTGGTACATCCACCTTTGCCTTGGAAGAACTTGGGTTAAGTGTGGTTGGAATAGATCGGGATAAACTGTTTATTGAAAAGGCCAGGAAAATTGCCGAAAAGAGGAGATCTCGAGCAAAATTCTTTGTAGCAGATGCTCGTACAATGAGTGTTAGAGATGTTTTCGATAGTGTATTTATGTTAGGAGATGTTATCATACATTTCAGTTTAACGGAGTTTATTAGAATGATCCAGAACATACGTCGTGCGACTCGAAGAAAATTTGTACTGGTTCTGGAATATTCTGATTTCGTAGAAAGTTTACTTCGTAAGGAGGAGCCTATCCCTATACCAACAGAGCGAAGAGGGAAGGTTTATTATTCCTATAATGCGGATGAGGGATGTTTGAAAATAATTGTGATCACGCGTGAGATAGGACCAGATAAGTACGAGGCTGAGGAAGTTAAGATGTATATCTGGAGCCCATGGGTTTTGGAATATATTCTTTTAACATCAGGATTCACATTAATATCCCGAGAAAGATATAGAAACGGCGTTTTTATAGACATCTACAAGGAAGTTTCAGGGGAAATAGGCTAGAACAATTATACGTAAATGTTACTAACTACTTATAGCAAGTACTTCGAGAAAAATAAGATAGGAAAAAGTATTTAAAGCGCGAAGCTTATAGTGATGTAAAATGCTTAACCTAGGAAGTAGCTCTATAAAACTTACATTAATCAGGGAGAGCATGTGTTAGCTACGTATCTTGAGTTAATTCAGAAAAGAGGACCTAGAGCATTGGCATATGCCGTATTCTCTTTAATTGCTGAAAAAGAACCCTTAGTCATAATTGTTGAGAATGATGACGAGAAGCAAATGTATGAGGATATTTTAGAGGAAGTTGTGGAAACTTTCGAAATGCGCAAACCTCCTTCCTCAGATATCAAATTAGCTCCCTATGAAGTTATTACTAAAGAAGAATATTATTTAAATTGGAAGAAGATGGGAGGTAAGCGACTAATCTTTACAGAAGAGGATAAAAACCTCATTTGTCCAGGGCTCGATCATCTGGAAAAAATAGTTAATGAGCTTATTACAGGTAAATCTCGTGATCCAGTATCTAGATTAGCTATTAGAATAAGCGATATCCTTGCCTGTCTTGAGGTCGCTAAAGATTATTTTCTTGATTATAAAGAAGGAAAAATAAGTGAGAAGGATTTTATGAGTCTTATTAAGTCGAGATTCCCAAAGGTCGAGGATGCCGAATTCGCTCGCGCAATTTTAAAAACTTTGTATGACTCTTAACAATCTTCGGGCTTATAGGAAATGTTAAAGTATGCTGGTGAAGACTTTGTCAACGAAGCAAATCGAAATGCTAAGGGCGATGTATGAAGAAAAGTTTATGAGGATCTACGAGGTTTCTAAATGGGCTACGGATAAGGAGCTACAAAGCAGATTAAATACAGTTGCCTCCTTGTACAAAGGAGCTCGAAAGAATGCAGTTAAGCAAATCCTAAAGTATGTTGATGGTAAAAAAAGCGTATGGGACATAGCAATAGCAATGCGTGAGGACGGGCATGTAGTCTCACCAGAAGATGTAATTGATATTCTCGAGAAGTGTAGACGGGAGGGAATTGTCAGGGTTAGGACGGTTGCTCAAGTAGCCTTACCAAAAGCTGAAGTCTATGCAAAAACAACAATTGCAGAGGCTGATAAGGTTATAGAACAACTAAAACCTGAAGCAGAAGTGGTTTCTCAAAACATTGAAATTCTCAAAAAAGAGCTAGAATCGGTGCTTTCTACGCTGGAAACGCAACAAGTAGAGGTGGTCCCAGAAGAGGCCAGAGCGATTTCACCGCTAAAAATTGTCGAAGATACATTAAAATTAAAAGCTTCTGGGGTAATAAACTCCCTCTTTCAGATCGATAAATGGATTTCGGCGCTTCTAATAGCTACAACAGAAGGAGATCCTATTGTTCTATTTTCACCAAAGCCCGTAGATATTAATCAAGCAGAAATAGCCGCCGCCTCTTCTGTTATTCTTGCTACAAGCTCTAAGTACGTCGAAAGCTTTGGCAAAAAACCAATCAGAAGAATACTTGTCTTGGCTGATAAGGGAATAATGGTCATAAAGCCTCTTATCAACGATTATTTATTAGTGAGCTTGATTAATAGAGAGGCAAAACTTGGAATTGTATTAAGAGATATTGAATGGATCTCAAACGAAATCACAAATGTCCTACAGGCTAAAGTTTCCTCCTAAAACTTTCTCAAAACAATTATAGAGGATTCCTATAAGGCTATTCCTTGATTTCTGCATCATTTGTCTCTAATGCCAGATTGTATTCATAGCTATGTTTTTTCAACTCCTTTAAGATGTATGGATTCCTTTTGATGAGGGAGTTCACGAGAGATAAATAACGCGCCACTCTAATAGCTTCCGGAGTTATCTCTACTAATTCTTTTCCATCAAGAACAACAAAGTGTTTTCTAACTACTTTCTCTCCTAATATATAAGCAGCCTCATTTACTGCTGCTTGAAGGATAAAGCAGTGCGGAGAACCATCTATTGTCACCACAGTCAAGCTACGAGGTTTTGAGGATCTTATTATTGAGGCTATCTTGCCGTAACTCTCGGGATTTTCTTGTTCTGGACAGTATTCCAGAACTACCTTCCCCTTAGTAATTTTTCCGTAAAGTTCTGGATTGACATGTTTCAAACATTTACTAACAATAATGATATCAGCGTTCTTGAGAATAGGAGCCTTCACCCAAAGAGCTAATAACTCAGGCATTATCTTTCCCCTTCACATATCTTTCTAATAGGAGATAAACGCATAGATCACCGCACATAGTACAAGCTGAAGTACGAACACCAAATTGATCTCTGATTCTCCGAGCTCTTTCTTTATCGGGAACAAGACGAAGCATTGTTTCCCAATCAAGCTTAGCCCTAGCAATCGACATTTCGAGATCCTTCTTTTTTGCTCTTTCTCCGAGCTTAACGATATCTCCTGCATGAGCAGCGATCTTAGCAGCTATTAAACCGTCCTTCACCTGTTCTTCATTAGGCAACGATAAATGCTCAGCAGGAGTTAAATAGCATATTAAATCCGCACCCTCAGCTGCCGCTATGGCTGCTCCGATTGCGGAAGATATATGGTCGTATCCAGCAGCGATATCAGTGACTAATGGGCCAAGGACATAATAAGGTGCTCCATAACAGAGAGATTTTTCAAGTCTTATATTGGCGGCGATCTCGTTAAGAGGCACATGTCCAGGTCCTTCAACCATGACTTGTACTCCGTACTGCCAGGCCCGTTTTACTAATCGGGAAACCACAAGCATTTCTGCTAATTGGAAATAATCATGCGAATCAGCTATAGCTCCAGGTCTCAAAGCATCTCCTAAACTAATTACAGCATCGTATTCTTTGAACATTTCGAGTAGATAATCATAGTTCTTGTATAATGGATTTTCCTGTTGATTATAAATCATCCAAGCAGCCAATATCGTTCCACCACGGCTCACAATACCAGCCACCCTAGGTATTTTCTTAAGCTTCTCCGCGTGTTCTCGCAGAATACCAGCATGAATCGTCATGAAATCAACGCCATCTTTTAAA
The DNA here is from genome assembly GCA_029856625.1 of Candidatus Njordarchaeota archaeon. Taxonomy (GTDB): domain Archaea; phylum Asgardarchaeota; class Njordarchaeia; order Njordarchaeales; family Njordarchaeaceae; genus Njordarchaeum. The sequence continues at coordinate 7,828 of JAHKLG010000042.1, forward strand.
TGCTTCTCAATGGTTCTAAATATATCGTCTTCTGTCATATGGATGCCAGCCTTACGCTTTTTTGCAGTATCTATGAATGCTTGATAAATGGGAACGGTTCCAAATGGAACGGGTGATACTTCCATTAATTTTCTCCTAATAAGATCTAGGTCTCCCCCAGTACTTAGATCCATGATGGTATCTGTACCATATTTTATAGCTACTCTCGCCTTACGAATCTCCATATCTAAGTCAACAACGAGAGTTGAGGTACCTATATTGACATTAACCTTTGTTGATAGCCCATAACCAACACCAACAATTTTAACATCCTGATGATCACGCCGTCTTAAGTTTCTAGGGATGATAATTTTCCCCTCCGCAACTCTACGCCTAATTATATTCACAGGAATGTCCTCAAGCTTCGCTATAAATTCCATTTCCTCCGTAACTCTACCTGCCCGAGCTTCTTCCATCACTGTCATTAAATAACACCCCACATTATGTAAGACCAGAATCTCTTCCTTAAAGTATTTTTAAACTTTGCAAATGTTTCATTATATACGGCTTGAATATATAACCACGTTATAAGCAGAATAAAGGTTAAAAAGAATCTATAGGAAGTTAATACTCATGCCTCAAGCCGAGCCCGGCAATCTGCGGGAGATGAGCTAATGCTGGATTCTGGGTTATAACTATCGAGATAAATGTAATAATTTTTTTAACTAGATTGAATTCACGTGGTCTTCTTATCATTTATTAGATCTTATCATTTATTAGACTAAATTTAGGTACTTAGATAATAGTGCAGGGTTTTTTCGATTTGAGATGTATTACGATCCTTAATACTGGTTCTGGTGTCTCCAAAAGCTTTAAATACGCCACAAGATATTACACATCTAGAGAATCCCAATTCTTACTTGTGTTAAGGTATAATGATTTTCTAGGTGTGATATATGCCTGGAAGAATGGTCATAATTGTTAATAACGGAACGCCTGACAGATTGCTCGGAATGGCTGTTCTTGTAAGTGGTGCTGTTGCTTTAGATATGGAGGTAGATATATACTTAATGCTTTGGGGGGTCTACGCTTTTAGAAAAGATGTTGTCGAGAAAAATAAAGAGCTAATAGAGCACAAAGAGCTCGCTTCTCAAGTTGAAGAGGGCTTAAAGAGAGCTGGTCTAAAACCATGGTATGAGATGTTAAAGGAGCTTAAAGAAATGGGTACTGTAAGAATTCATGCATGCGGAGCCGCTGCTAAGGCTTGGAATGCAACATTAGACGACCTGATACTTGTAGATGATATGTGTGGAGCTACTGAGATGGTTGATGCCGCAAGGCAGGCTGATGTAGCGCTTTTCATATAGGGGGATAAAGATGCCTGAGGAAATTGATCTAAGG
>JAHKLG010000043.1 GCA_029856625.1 Candidatus Njordarchaeota archaeon
CATTGCATTCGCTATAGGTGCTAGCCTCGGAGCTCAAGGAAACTTTGCAGGACCAATTATTGCTTTGCTTATATGGATCCCAATCTCCTGGGCCGTTAAGTTTTACTCCCTGATCCTAGGATACAGATATGGAGATCGTCTAGCTGCGGTATTACATGGAGATGTTCTCAAGTTCTTCCGTGATGCTATAGCGGCGTTCGCCGTTGCGATGATGGGTGGAATTGGTGCCTCCTATGTTACTCCACCAGCGTTCGTTGTCGTCACTTTAACAATTGCTAATGTCAGTCTTCAATCAATAATGGATATGATCTTCCCAAGATTGCTAGCATTAATAATAGTCTTATACGCGTACTGGATTGTTAAGAGAGGAGTGCCTCTGAGCCTAGCAGTTACAGCGCTATTCTTCACTGGAGTAGGATTGGCTCTGTGGAATGTTATCGGACCAGCGGGTGCAACATTCGTAGTGCCCTCACTAGGTTACATCATTCTCGGATTGATCTTCCTAATATTAGCGGCTGTTATAATAATCTTTGGAGCTCGCAAGAAATAGAATCCATCATTTATCCACTTTTTATGATGTATAATATGTATAGTTTCCTCTTATTTCTTTTTCTTAAATCTTATTTTTCTTTATTAGAAGAATATTCATCCTGAGGTGTTTGTATGGAGATTGCACTAATAAGGGTTGATGATAGATATGTTCATGGTCAAGTAACAGCTGCATGGGTCAGGGTAGCGAATGCTAATGTGATATGGGTTGTGAATGATGCTGTTGCTAAGAATCCAGTAATTAAGCAGCTTCAGATATCATTAGCTCCTCCGGGGACGACTGTCGAAGTATATACAGTGGATGAGGCTATTAAGAAAATTCAAGAAGAGCAGGGAAAAAGCGATGGGAAGCGAGTGCTTATATTAGTGGCTAATTGTGTAGATGCTTTAAAGCTCGTAGAAGGTGGGGCTAAAATTGATTCCATTAATCTTGGTCAGATGGCTTGGAGACAGGGGCGCGTTCAGATAGCTAAGACAGCTTCAGTTTCTAAAGAGGATGTTGAAGCGATAAAGAAGCTCATAGAGAGAGGTATAAAGGTTTGGTATCAGCAATTGCCTGATTTTCCAACAAAGCCTCAAGACGTTGTAAAGCTTCTTCGGGACAAGAAATTGTGGTGAATGCATTGAATATGAAAATAGGATTTGGTTTGATCGGGGCTGGTGGGATAGGATTTGTTCATGCTTGGTCAGCTAAAGTAGCACCATTATCTTTTGAGGATCTGGATCCTTCCAATATAACCCTAGTAGGTGTCTATAATAGGACATTATCGAAAGCCGAGCGATTAGCTAAGAGATTCGGCTTTAAATATGCTACGAGTGATCTGGATAGAGTTATTAAAGATTCTGAGATAAACGCTTTTTGTGTCGCTCTTGCTAATGCTTTTCATAAAGATCCTGTTTTGAAAATATCGGATGAGGGAAAGCATGTTCTATGCGAGAAGCCGTTAGGACTGAATTATAAGGAAGCTGAGGAAATGTATAAAGCTGTTAAAAGTGCGGGGATTGTTCATGCTGTTGCTTTAGTCATGAGGTTTATGCCTTCAGTTATTTATGCTAAGCAATTAATTAAGAAGGGGTTTTTGGGGAAGATCTATCATTTCAGAGCTGTTGTTGCTCACTCAAGATATGTTAATCCAGATCTCCCTATAGAGTGGAGAATGAAAAAGAGTATCGCTGGTGGCGGTGCTCTAGCTGATATTGGAATACATCTCATGGATCTAGCAAGATTTCTTGTTGGTGAGTTAAGGGAGGTATCGGCTGTTACAAGGACATTCATAGAGAGAAGAAAAACTCTGGATGGTAAAATTGATTATGTTGATGTGGAGGATGCTGGCTTAATGATTTTCTCCTTCGAGAATGGAGCATTAGGCTATATCGAAGCTACGAGGTTTGGTCCAGGTTTCCAGGAACTTGATAGAATAGAGATTCACGGATCAAAGGGTATGATAAGGTTTTATCTAGAGAATCCCTTCGAGATATTTGTATATTCCTTAGAAGATGAAGCACCGGGTGTGAAACGCATTATTCTTAAGCCTTGGCCTAAGGCATTATGGCCTCCCAGCAAATCAATTAGTGGTTGGGCATTTCTCTTCGTTAAGCTAATGCATGAGTTCTTCAGAGCTATTATAGAGGGGCGTGAAGCGTCACCAAACTTTTATGATGGATTAAAGGCTCAAGAAATATTAGAAGCGGCTTATATCTCAGCGAAAGAAAGAGAATGGATCCGGTTACCCTTATGAATTCGGGATCTAATATTTATGAGAAATTAATCAGGAAATTAAAGGTAATTACGAGTAAGGCTTGGTTAGTTAGTAGGTTTGATGAGGATAAGGAAGGTCATGTAAAACCGAAAATTACTCTAAGATATTTTGGTTACTTAGTCTTAGATATGAAAAAGAGGACTATTTTGTTCCAGGGGAGTGTTCTTAAGTTCAAAAAGATTTTGATTAAAATCCCTCTTAATAAAGTAAAGCTTGTAAGAATCCATGGAGGAACCAATCTAAGAATAAAATGGGTCGGAGATCGAGGAATGTACCATAATGCTCTCTTTCTAGTGGGTGAGTTAGATGCTCTTGGTATAGCACATCCATCTAAGAGAGCCGCTGAGGTATGGTATAATTTATTGAATAAGGCCCTTGAAATCGCTAAGTCTAGTCCAAGAAAATAGGCTTTTCTGAAGATCTGTTTTGAAATAACTCATAAAATTTAGAATGACCTTACAATCGCTTTAGGAGTATTCCTAGATGTAAACGGGTTTCCAGTATTCTTCATAGTACATTTCCTATCTCTTCTATAAAAATGACGTGGGGATCATCGGCTACTGCAGTATATAACTTTTTGTCCGCTGTTATGAATTTTCCATTGACCTCCCTTGCTAAAATAATGTACAATGCATCATAAACGGTAATTTTTCTCTCTAACGCGTATTCGAGAGAATTCCTAAGCCGATCCCATGTAATTGATTCGTATATTATTGGTACCTTTTCTATCTCAGCTAAGATTTCTTTGGCTAGTTCTTTGTTTATGATTTTCCTAACTAAATATTTCCTAATAGCATTCACAAATTCTATTCTAAAAAGCTCGGGTGCATAGAGCTTTACATGAGGATCCTCTAGGCTTTTCAGAATCTCTATAGCTAACTCACTATAATCCTCTGGGATGAACCACTTCAGCCCAACGGAGGCATCGATAATAAATACCTTATCGCTCATCCCTATCCTCTCTCACAAATTCTGCCGCAGTATTACCTTTGATTCTCCCAATTTTCTTCTGTATCTCTAGAGCCTTAGCTACGACTCTACGAATGGTTTCTCTACGAACAAGCTCCTCCAGGAACTTCCTTATTTCCTTCGAATATTCTATCTTTAACTCCTCTATCTTCTTCTTAAGCTCCTTAGGAACCCTAACAGCAATAATAGCACTCAACGAGACCACCCAATGTATAACACTATTTGTTATACATTTAAAGTTAACATTTGATGAGAAACGTAACCTTAACTCAGTGATGAGAATAAGTCTTAGAACACTTAAAAGATAAGATTTATTCATGGATTCCTATTCGTTGTATCTTAATTTGAGCTACTCCTCCTTATTAATGAGGAGGCCAGTAGAACCTCCCTGACAAGTTTTTCTCCAGCTTCTGGAGTAAAGATAGACATTAATGATTCGTAATCGAAGTGTTCAAAAGCTTCTTTAGTGGGTAAGTAGCCGTAATAACCATTTGAGTAGCAGGCTATGATAGTGTATTTAAAACCTGACTTCTTCTTTATCTCAAGCCCATATCTACAGAAGAGCTCGAGAGGTAGGAAGACCATTAACACATCATCACTTATTGCAAGGAGATCCACAGGAATAGTTACTTTCTCCCCATACCTCTTTAGGAATCTCTTAAGTCCCTCGTAACAGCCTAGTATTAGATGAGCAGTCATCAGATCCTGGGATAATTTTCTCTTCTCACCCTCAGAGGAGGCTTTCTTCATTAATTCATCTATCTCAGTGATTCTCCTCTCTATTCTTTCCCTAAATTTTTCCTTCTCCAAATCCCTAACATTGAGCTCAATGTTCAAATGCTTGAATACAATCTCATCTGCGCTTAGTTCTTCCAGTCTATCCATCATCTCACAGATTTTTCTCCCAAGAATCTTCCCTATCCTCTCAGCCTCCTCCACACTCTGGCTCCTCCTCACAAATCTAGTGCTCTGATCACCAGCAGCCCCATTCAAAAACAACGGTATGAACTTGCTCGATACGCATTTTTTCAAAACATCATTCGTGAAGGATATGAAATCCCCACTATATAAGAGATTATCTGCGCCCAGAACTGTTGGATGGCATGTAAAGGATACTATCCCACCACGTCTCCTATCATCAATAATAACAATTACCTCTTTATCCCTTTCAAGAATTGGGTCAATGCGATTAGTACAGAATGAATCCACTTCATCCCTACCGATGAATATTCTCCCCTCTCTAGCCTCACTTTTCGCGTTTTCCGAAACCTCTACAAGTTTTGGGAGAAGGAATTCCTCATTGTACTTCTTAGTTAATTTCATGTCCTCTTCTGAGTAAAAGGAGCTAAATAAAATCATTTCAGATGCAGTATTGGGTGCGCTGTGAGTATGGGTGGCAGTAAGCATTATGTGTTCAGCGGGTACACCAGTAACATCGCTTATGGCTCGCCTAGCTTTTGCAACAAAAGTATTCTCGAACAGGAGGAGGTCAGCAGATAATAGAAGATATTCCGATGAACTATCCCTAAGGTACATGGCTCGAACGAAAATATCATTCAGCTTACCCTTTGCTCTCTGGTTAGCAATGAAGCGTTCTATATAACCTCCAAGCGGAAAACCAGGGGGAGGAGTAATATTTTCTTCGAAGAACCCAATTATCATAGGGCACACCAAGATTTTTGAAAGCTTTGATCAAACCAATGATGACTAAATTAGTAAAAATATAATGTTAAGGAATTATTACACTCTTTCTCCACGCCGATTTTTATAACCGTTTTATGTCTCACCTTATGTAAATGAATGCGCCATTTAAGATCTTTACCTAAGCATTAAATTGGGCAATAGAACTAAAAATCAATTCTATAGATCTTAAGCAAACACACATCTATCATTAAATAGTATTAGAACCAGTACCTGGGAGATCATCGATGTGCTCATAAGATTTCTCATGTACGTTATCCTGTCGATTAAGATTCTTTTATAAGGATGTTAAAAACGGCGTAAAGAAGTTTCAGAGAGCTTCATAGTAGAAATTGTTTGAGCAGAGGTTACCGTAAAAGCGATAAACATGTTATAACCAACGGAATTGCTCGTATGAAATAGTAGTATGTACTCTACGAGGAGCGAAATAGGGTATGCTAAAGAGCTTAAGCATAAGGGCCTTTACGAAGACCCCCAGCCTGAGTGATGAGGGATTAAAATGATTGATGAGTGGAGAAAGTTACCAATTAATGCGAGAAGGCTAATAATATACTATTCAATTTCTACTATTCCTTTAGTAGGGGATATTTTCCTTCCATTATATCTCTATACTAGGGGTTGGGAATTAATTGAGGTCGGCTTTTTATTATCCTTTGGTTTTGTCATGGAGATAGTAGGGAGTATCCTTATAGGATATTTATTTGACAAAGGTTTTCAGCCAAAGATTGCAATGTTCATTATAGATTTTGTATCAGGAGTTATTCATCTAATTTACGCAGTCGCCGAGCAACCCAAACAAATATACCTAGCCTATAGTATATGGGGTTTCCTAGCACCTTTGTCAGTTGCATACCAGACTATTGAGAAAGAGGTTTATCCAGAAACAAGTTATGATGTAACATTCTCTCTACACATGGCGTTTCCGAATGCTACTCAACTTATCGGAATGATCGTGTTTGGGTACTACTTAACATATGCTAACCCGGGATTAACTGGTTTTAGAACGTTTTACTTCTCTACAGCTTCTCTATACTTTATCACATCATTATACATTTTAGCGAAAATTCCAAGAACTAAGGAGAGGACTACTATTAGCGGTTTCACAATATCCAGAATTAGTAAGGATCTACTACCTCTATTCATTTCAGAGATACTGATTATTTTTGGTTACCAAATAGCTCCACAATTCATTTACATGAATTACGTCTTTAACATTGCCAGATTTAATATCTTTATGATCTCTCTCACGCTTACCTTAGCTAATATAGCGGGAGTAATAGGAGGAGTGATAACTAGTAAAAAGGCAGGAAAACGAAAATTTCTATTCCCAGCAATCATAACCTTAGCTTTTTCTTACACATTACTATATTTAGCGAAATTTTTCCAGCGAATTTTTCAAGTGTTTATTCTTAGTTGTTTACATGTCTTCCTGTCCTACCTAGCACACACTATATGGTTTGTTTATCATAGATCCCTGTTTTATGAGAGGGTTCCCCAGGAGCATAAGGGAAAAATCTTTGGTACACTATCCTCTATGAGAATCATCATTTACACGATCACACCAATTATCTCGGCTCAAATAGCCACGAGCATTGATCCATTATCGAATTTTCTTATAGCAACAATGATAATACTAACAGCAACAATTCCCTACACTTTTGTGATAAGCGTAAATGAGAAGTATCAAGCATAAATCATTCGTAGACTTTTGGTAGCCCTCTATTTAGAGCAGTTTTAAATTCAAAATTTCATACAACTCTTTAAGCTTTCTTCTACTCTTTTAGGTAATCTCAAATGTCGTACGTAACCGATGCTATTGATTACCTAATTAGGAAGGGAGTAGATTTTTGCGATGCTCGTTTGGAATCTCGAGAAACACTTAGAATAGAGATTGTAAATGGTGAGATAAGAGCGATAAATAGCAGCAAGCAACGGGGATTATCCATAAGGGCTCTCATTGATGGGGTTTGGGGTTATGCTTCCACAACAAAATTTGATACAGAATCAATTAAAGAGACCGCTGAGAAAGCATTCAAAGCCGCCAAAGTTCTTGCAGAGAAAGCCAAGAGAAAGAAAATTTTGCTAAATAGTATCGTTAGGACGGAGGAGGCAAAACCACGTATACTGATACATCCTTGGAATGTTCCTCTCTCCAAGAAATTAGACATATTATTCAGCATTAATAAGGTTCAGAAAGAGTATAGCGAAAAAATCGTCAATGTTACCACCAATTACCATGAGAGGATAGATCATTATGAATTAGCAAATTCTCTAGGATCTCTCCTAATATGGGATGAGATCCGTCTCTCTGTGTACTCAATGTCCATAGCAAGAGAAGCCGGTAAGATGCAATACTCTTTCATGCATAAAAGCGGTACACGAGGCTTCGAATTACTTAAAGAACTAAATATTGAAGAGGAAGGAAAGAAGGTTTCTGAGGAGGCGGTTAAGTTATTATCCGCAAAGAAACCTCCAGCCGGATACTTAACAGTCATTGCGGATCCCTCCGTAGCAGGAGTATTAGCTCATGAGGTAATGGGTCACGCTTCTGAGGCAGACGAGGTTATCAAGAAAAGAAGTTTTCTCACAGGAATCATCGGGAAACAGGTGGGCTCAGAGTTAGTGACCATGGTTGATGATGGTACTCTAAACGGAGCTTATGGCTCTATACCCTTTGATAGCGAAGGAACACCCTCCTCAAGAACTGTAATAATTGATAAGGGCATTTATACTAGCTATCTCCATAATTTAGAAACAGCTTCTTTAATGGGTGTAGAGCCCACAGGAAATGGTAGAGCACAAGATTTTAATCGTAGAATCTTCGTTAGAATGACCAATACCTTCTTTGCGCCCGGGGAGTGGAGCTTTGATGAGATAATTAGTGATACTAAGGAGGGATTATTAGCTATAAAATCTATAGGAGGAATGGAGGATCCCGTGGGCGGAGGATTCCAGACAACTGTTCTGATGGGTTATATTGTGAAGAATGGAGAATTAGCAGATCTTGTTAGGGGCTTCACACTGAGTGGAAAAGCATTAGAGATTCTCAGAACTGTTGATGCAGTAAGCAAAGAGTTCAGACTAGAGGGAGGTTATTGTGGAAAAGGAGAGGAGGATTTCGTTCCAGTCTCAACGGGTGGGCCCTATATGCGAGCTAAAATGCTAGTGGGAGGTGGATGAAGATGAAGGTAGACTTACGTGAACTCTGCGATCATGCTCTAAGGATATCAGAAGCCGAACAAACTGAAGTATTCTCTATAAGGGCAACGATGAAAAACTATTATATTGATGACGGTAAGATCATAATCGGCACGGATAATACATGGATTGGAGTAGGTATCAAAAGCGTTATTAAAAAGAGGATAGGGTACTTTTCTAGGACGATTCATAAGAAACGGGAAGTAGAAAGCATTGTTCAAAAATCCTTCGAAATAGCGAAGATTTCTCCCCCAGATGAAAAATTCTTCAGTCTCCCAAGTCCTGAGCCGGTTTCGGGGAGTATTGAAAAAGTATATGATGAGAGTACTGCTCAAGCGGATCCTAGAGAAATCGTAGAGAATTTGACCGTTTTCTTGGACAGTACTCAAAGGGAAGGCGTAAAGGTGATGAGTGGTTTTCTAAGAATAACGGAGTTCGAATTCGTTGTTAAAAATTCGCTAGGAGTAGATTTTTCTCACCAAGGTACTTTAGTTTACTTATTCGCCACAGCTAAGAAGGAGACGGGCGAAGGAATCATTAAAAGGTTCTCCACTTCGCTTAGTGGAATAGATTATCAAAAGGCTGGCGAGGATTTATTTGAGAGAACA
>JAHKLG010000044.1 GCA_029856625.1 Candidatus Njordarchaeota archaeon
CCCAGTAATTATCACTGCTGTTGCTAATCCTCTTTCGAAAGCATCAATTATCACTTCCTCTAGCTCTCTTTCCCCGAGAGGTTTTGCGTGTTTAACATGAACATCTGCGAGAATACCTATCTTAGCATCTAAGGATCTTGCCTTTCTCAGAACTTTAGGAGCAGCAGGCTCTATTATTCCGCTATCAGAGACTATTGTTTCAACGTATGCATTAACTCTGATAAATCTCCCACCCGTAACGTATGCTATGGCTAATGATTCCTCAGCACTATTCCTGAGAACATTAACACCAACTGGAACAGATACCTCCCTAATGACCTCCTTAACAATCACGGCCATAGCAACTAACGTTTCTGGATCCTCAACCCTTTTAAGATAAGGCCTATCCCCAAAATTCTCAACAATGATGCCATCCACACCGCCATCCTCTAATGCCTTAGCATCCTTAATCGCATTACTCATTATCTTATCCATGTTACCATCGTATAATGGGCTACCTGGTAGGGGTTTTAGATGAATAACACCAATTATAACTGGCGTTTCCTCCCCAAATATTTCATCAAATGAAGGAATTAGGTTCATATTCCGTCCCGATATGAGTAATAAATATAAGTTGAGTTGGTTGAGATTTCTAGCTTAAGCATTACTTCTCAAAAATAAAAAATGGAAAAATAAGTGAAAACTAGATTTATTTTTCCTTAGCTTGAGATTACTTTTGCCTCTAACAAAACTGGTTCCTCTATTTTTTCCTCAGTAGTTTCAATTATCATGATTTTCACGGGTAATATTCTTTGAAGAGCTTCTAATGCTTTCTTAACGAATAGGTAAAAAGATGTGATTCCTAATGCGAAGATTGCTCTTTCTATAGGTACATACGGTATCGCCATTATCCAATAAATCGCTGGGATATTAAAGTAATATAGATACATCACTGATCCCACTGCATGATCGATGAATGTCGCTGAAAGGGCATATAAGTAGATTGTTGGTAAGTCGTGTTTCCAGAAAATTTTCCTGATATAAGGCTGTGCTATAATTATTACGATGGGGATAAGCCAATAAAGGCTGAAATACCATACTTGCCTACCAATCGGATGAAGGATGAATAGGAGAATTAATCCGATAGGTATTGCTAGATGATCTCTCTTCCTCTTAAACATTTTTGAGAAGAATACTCCAGCAATAAAGACTGGCAAATAGGAGATGTAAGAGAGATAATGTTTAGGGTGTGAGATACCTAAGAAGAATTGGAGGAGTCTGGCACCAAATATGGCTATGGCTCCAAATGACGCTCCAATAAATGATGGTATGATAGGAGCAAACATTGCTAGCAGGGAGAATCTCCCCCCAGTACCAAATATTGGGTGAAGCTTTATCTTGGACAAAACTATCGTTGCCATTAAGAAAAAGAATGTTAGGAAACTCTTGATAAGTAATCTCTCTTTCCTCATTTCTTTCTCACCTCTAATATCACCTCAATATCAAGATTTATGGGCATACCTAATCTCTCCGAAACATCCTTAACAACTTTCCTTGGAGCTCTATATCCGATCACATCAGTCAGATCTATTCGTAGAAATTCGCCTCTATCTAGATCATTAAACTTTTTTCTCATACTTTCAGCGATCTCACTCAAATTTTTTACCAGGGCTTCTACATCCTTCTTACAGGCATTCTTTCTAGTACCCCTGCAGACTCCTTCGTATATGCAAGATGGACCTACGCCTTCGAAGATGTTTGGATGAACTATTAACCCAGCTACTAATAAAGCATTGGCTACCGTTCTTATCTCCCATTGAGCGTCATAGCACATTCTCTGATAAAGGATGTGGATGTATTCTTCGGCATCAAAAGCTGATGATATATGAGTTTTAACACCTATTGGTAATGCAAAGCGAGCATCTTCGGGAGGAATGCCCATTTCTAATAATTTCAGGTATGTTTCCCCAGCCCTTAACTGGCTCTTCACGTATTCAATAACAGCATCAGCTCCTTTCTCCACTATTGTTGGGGGTACAACGAACCAATTTGTAGACGAAGTATCTATTTTAACGAATCTTAAGCTCTGTTGCATGTGAGCAGCTACCCTGTAACGCACCCATTGATGAGTAAAGCTTCTTGATACACCTTCAATAACAATGATGTAATAAGGAAAATCAAGTACTGAGGAAAGCTTCATCTTCTTAGTCCATTTTATCATCTTCCTAATATCCTCTTGGGAAGGATGGATATCTGCTGCGCTTTTGCTTGATCTCGTAGCTAATGCTCCAGCTGTTAGTATTTTCTCGCTATCCTCTAAATAATCTAGCAAGACGATCCTCATATTTATCCACCGGGAAGCAATATTTTATCTCTCTGAACTCCTTCCGAAACTCTGTCACCTCCTCTTTTACATTCTTATCTTCATGAAGAACTTTGTGAAAGAGCTCAGCGATGTAGCGCATCTCACTCTCTTTCATTCCCCATCGGGTTAATTCTTGGACGCCGATTCTTATACCGCTTGGATTATGAGTAGCATCTTTATCAGAGTCCCATGGTAATGCGACCTTAGTCACAATAATATTACTTTCTTCAAGTTTTTTCGCAACAATTCTGCCGCCACCTATCTCTCTAACATCCATCAATACCTGGTGGGATTCGGTAAATCCTTTATGAGGGCAAAGTACTTTGAATCCTAGTGAGTATAATTCCTCAGCGAGGGCCTTAGCATTCCTGATCACTTGACTAGCATAAGCTTCTCCATACTCGTTCATTTCTAGAGCAGTTATTCCAAGTGCTGGAAATCGGTGCATATGGTGATTATAAACAACACCAGGGAAGGTTACTCTCTCTATCTTTCTCCATAGAGCCTCATCAAGATCCTTCCTAGCGATTATTGCGCCGCCTTGAGGCCCTGGGAACGTTTTATGTGTTGACGTAGTTATTATATCGGCTCCTTCAAGCAGGGGTTTCTGAAACTTTCCTCCCCAAATAAGCCCGAAGACGTGAGCTGCGTCGTATATAATCTTTATTTTCGGATCTATAGCATCTCTTATCTCTTTAACTGGTTCTGGAAAGATAAAGACTGATCTGCCGAAAATAACTAGCTTGGGTTTAATACTATTTATCAGCTCAATGGTTCTATCCACATCCACAACCATATCTTGAGGATCGAAATACATAGGCACTTCAGCGAGACCAAGGATGCCCGCCACACCATACTTGGTATGGGATACATGAGCACCAGCTGTTAATTTAGGAGAGACAATGACATCGCCTATCTTAGTTAATGAGCGCATGACTATTAGATTAGCAATACCACCGCTGAGTGGTCTAAGCTCAACATATGGAGTATTGAACCTTTTCTGAAAAATTTCCTTGACAACATATTCTATTTCCATAGCATACTTTGTCCCTTGGTAGTGGGATTCACCATTATGCTCATTATAACGACCCATAAAATCGGATACGTATAATCTCTCAGCGAGTGGTGACATAACGTTCTCTGATGCAACCATATTAAGACATTGATAACGTCTCCAGCTATTTTGTTTCTCCACAATTGATAATATTTTCTCCAAATAATCCATCTCCAATCCCAAATAACGCATGAAATGATAATCTTAAGAGCCCTTTATGCGAGGGGTATCATATTATTTATCATATTATAGAAGGATTATGATCTTATTAGCAGGAGTTCATTAGTATTAATGATTATAAATTGCCTTATTACTTATATTTGTAATATTGAGGATTTCTTAATGATCCTGGTTTAGGTGTATGGTATGGCTGCGAGGCTTGCGGGTGCGAAGATTATCGGATCATTATTTATTTTGGTGGGCATAATTCTAATACTGTCTGGAATATCAAGTTATGTGACGCTTCCTGGTTTAGAGAACATTCTAAAAGAAGTGGCTTCATATTTGGCTACAGTAGGTGCTGTTAGGGAAATTGTCTATGGAATATTAGCCATGGCGCTAGGTGTGGGGCTTATTAAGGAGGAAGAATGGGCAGCTGGGGGTACATCCATTCTCATCCTAGTACTTTTGGTAGAACTAGTACCCCAGACTTGGTACTTATTAACTAGATTCTCAATAACGAATCTCCCATTGATCGGATGGTTGTACATTGGAGCGACATTAATCTCGATAATAATTCTCATTTACCTAATAGTTGCTAAGGGCTGGAGATAAAGTAATCTTTCTTCATTTAAGTTTTTCTTTTTTATGATTTTTTAGAAAGATTTTTCACAGAAATCATGATAAATGTAAAGTGCGAATTAATTGAGTGTTCCTTGTTTGTTAGAAATTTTACAATTTTCTTCTAGAGGGGCGAGTTAAAAACTGTATAAGGCATTTTATAGATTAGGAATCCTAGAAGAATTGTGTGTGTAAACAGAGCTGGCCGAGAAGGCAAAGAAGGCATCAGAATAAGTTGTTTTCTACTTAGCTTAGAAATAGGTTAGACCAATTCAATGTTCTTATCGGTTCTTTAGCTATCCTCTTAAAATTCATGTAAGCGATTAGATCTGCGAGTTGTGAATAAATGCCATTGTACGTTAGAGTTGAGAAATATTTACGTATTTGTGGCTCGAATGGGACAAATTCCTTATCCAAATCTATTGCACCCACATACATCGGGACTGAGGAGAGGATTTTCTTAAGAATTTTAACCAGGATAATCCCAGCAGCCTTTACTTTTGGTATTCTCTTTGTTCTTGATAATTTCCTCGCCTCTCTAAGTAAGTCAGTATCGATGCTATAGAATCTTAAACCACTGCATTCATCAACCACTCTATAAAACGCCTTATTAGTATCGATTTCTTATCACGTTTAAACTTGGATACATGAATCCGAGGCTCTCTCACAGATCTCAGCAAGTAATTGTACAGAAATTCCAACTCACTAGACTCCCCGATAACTATTCCCAAAAACCTAAAATTATCACTAGCATCCAAGCCCAGATAAATCATATAGGAATCCTCACAAAATCAACACGCTTAAAAACAAAACGATAGCTTATAAAATATTTGATGATCCGCCCGTGAGGGCGGTGATGCTAGGGCTGATGTGGCCGGCCGAACCCCTAGCTATACCGCCCGTGAGGGCGGTGATGCTAGGGCTGATGTGGCCGGCCGAACCCCTAGCTATACCGCCCGTGAGGGCGGTGATGCTAGGGCTGATGTGGCCGGCCGAACCCCTAGCTATTTTTTTTCTTCATTAGCCTGAATAAGGCAGATTTTTCTCACTGGTAGAGTGATTAGTTCCCTAGTCTTGATTAATGAAGTTTTATTTGCTTTTCTGAGATCTTCTTTTCTGGTTTTCTAGGGATGTGTGATAAGGCATTTTTATGAAAAATTTTTAAAAAATTTGGATACCTTAGATGAGGAGTATTTGTGTCGAAATCTGACAGAAAACATCAGTAATATCACTATTGTGATCAATGACATCTGGGGGAAAGGATATGGAAAAGAAGAACAGTGTTCCGAGGACAGCATATGCTATAGCTTTCACGACATCGCTTGGAGGAGGGTTTTACTGGCCCTATATATCAATTTATGCAGTCGAGTTAGGGGCATCTTACTCAGAAATAGGATTAATATCAGCAATTAGTAATGCATCACCGACAGTCCTCCAGCCCTTATGGGGATATTTATCAGACAAGTTAATGAAGAGAAAAATATTTATTCTCCTAGGAAACATTATTAGTGGCTTCATAATCTTATTTTTCGCATACACTAGAAAACCCCTAATATACGCCATGTTACTGGCTTTGAGCATGATCGCCTTATCCGCAGTCACACCCGCTTGGAACTCCTACATTGGATCATTCTTCGAGAAACGTGAAAGAGGTAGAGGAGTAGGAAGAATAAACGGTATTGGCTTCATAGGAACGATAATAGGAGCTATAGTCTCTGGTCTCATAATGACAATGCTCATAGGGGAGAAAAATATTTTGCAGTACTCCTTTGCCTTCACAATAGCGGGCGTCTCATTAATTATAGGAGGATTACTCTCCTTCAATATTCACGACCCTATAGGCAATAATGATGGTTATAGCCTAGAATATATAGTAAGTAGTATAAAGAGGAATAACTATTTTAAAAGACTGATCCTAGCCGAAGCTATGTGGTCTTTCTCAATGAGTATGGCATGGCCAATGTTCTCTGCAGGATGGATATATAAGCTCCACGCCACGAAGTTCCAGATAGCAATCGCTAGTGTAGCCTTCAATGTATCGTTCATGATAGGTCAATTATTTCTAGGTTTCTTAGCGGATGTTTATGGGAGGAAAAAAGTAATAACCACATCTAGATTCGTATTTCCCCTCTATCCCTTAATGTGGTACATAGCTTGGAGAGTAGAGATAATCTATCTAGCTAACCTTATTGTCGGATTAGCAAACGCAGTAGCCACCATAGCCATTTTCGCTTATATACTAGATGTAACGCAGGAGGAAGAGAGAGCATCCTACTTTGCAATATATAATATGGTGCTTGGAATAAGCCAATTCCTGGGTTCATACACAGGAGGCTTCATAGGGGACTCATTTAAACAATTCATGGGAATGATACCAGCTCTCCACATGGTCTTTCTAATCAGTAGTGCCCTCCGACTATTAACAGCGATACCATACCTCTTCATAAAAGAAACATTAACCTCATAGTGCCTTATAAATAGAGATTTAAATTACGAATACTACTAATTTTTTCCTTGGTGAAGCAATAATGCTAAAGAGAGTAAGATTTATTCAAGAGACCCTCAGACGCATGATCAGAGTCATAATGACGCCATACCCAATTGATATTGGCAAATTCACAACAAAAATGCTCGAAGAGGTTCTTCCCAAATACAAGGATGAGTTAGGGATCGATTTCAGCGACATCATTGTTTATCCAGGACCCCAACCAAGAGAATCAGCAGACATCGAACTAATTAAAGATAATGAGATAGTTGGTAGGATAAATGTTAAAACAAGCGTAACAGGCGATTTAAGAACCACCCTAAGAAAACTAGCATCAACAATAAAAACAGGAGAACTAGGAGCAGTAATAATTTTCACCCTATGCTATAAGGATGAAGAAAACGCAGAAGTCAGACTCATAATCGCACTTATCCCGGAGGAGATCTTGAAACACTATAGAATAGAAGACATAATGGAAACCATATACGAGAAAATGGATGCAAAAGCAAAAGAGGAACATTTCAGCAAAATAGAACCACTAGCCCTAAATGATGCCCTAGAGCTAGAAAGAACTAGAACAGCATTAGAGGCCAGAGACATGGCTGAAGTAGCCGGGAAAGAGGCCAGAAAGGCTCGCGAAATGGCTGAAGAGGCCAGAAAGGCGGCGGATGAGGCTAGAGAGGAAGCCAAGAAGGCTTGTGAGATGGCAGAGAAGGCTAAAAAGGAAGCTGAGAAAATTAGAGAAGCTGTGGAGCGAATTGAAAAACTCCTGAAAAATCTTGTTGAAAAGCTATAATTATCTCATGAGAATAAAGCTAGTTTGTGATCTCTGAAGCCCATAGAACTGTGAAAATAGTTCTGAAGAGTAAGGTAGCATGTAATCTGGATGATTAATAATAAGCAATCCACCCACAGCGTTAAAACTCCGAAGCCCAACCAATCATCTAGTACCTCTTCGATGACCTTCTTCTCAAAGCTCTCACCCCATGAATCAGATCCACAGCCTTTCCAATCCCCGTCAATGCATGAGTTATTATAGATAGAACCAATACTAGTGGAAGAGCCGGTATTGCAACATTCGATATAGAGTGAACTATCTCAAGCATAACCAAGAACTCACTTATTATAAGCACACCTATCATGAATATTATGAACAAACTCGCCACCTCATCAAAATCCGCTATCGAGAGAAAAGGCTTCTTTATAATAACCAAGTTCTTAAAAGCCCCCAACTCCTTACCTAGCCTTCCACTATCACTTTTAGGAACAACCACGACAATTTTCCTATCAATCCTATTAGCTATATCCTCTATCACCCCCTTATCCACTCCCTCCCTGGGATAATATATAACCATATGCTGAATCTTATCAAGCACAAGCGGATGTATAGCCTCCTCCACAACCCTCATCCTCTGACTTAATTCCTGCTCAAACTCCCCCACCCCACCAATTAGAATAATGGGAAGCACCTCCTGATGCTTATAAATCCCGATCGCTAGATCAAGCAAAAATAATTGCTCATTAGTACGCCTACTCTTAGGCAAAATAATCCACAACTTTTCCTTACTCGAAGCAATCTCTCCCAAAAGCATTCTAAACGATACCTCCCGACCACCCATCCGTATCTTAGGCCTCTCATAATCCTCAATATCCCAACTCCTTATCCTTAACAACCCCATACTTAATCACCCCTACCCAAGTAGGTCAGGAGATCATGAACAATCTCATCTGGTATAATCTGCTTCAACTGAGCTAGAAGGCCCCGTTTTAAAATCTCAGATACATTAGAAATCACAGAAACCTTCACATGCCCAACCAATTTGCCCCCATCAACTATTTCACGAACAGCCCCCAAAGGCTTACAATAAATCTGCAAATGAATATCTACAGGATTCCGAAGCATCACCACCCTAACCACAGCCCTAATCTTAAGATAAATCCCCCGATCAGGTTGCAGAAACACATCCTTCCCCAAAATTTATCCCCCGTTATCCTTCCCATTCTTTAACGCCC
>JAHKLG010000045.1 GCA_029856625.1 Candidatus Njordarchaeota archaeon
AATAAGAAGTTATCCTGTTAACTTCTTTTCTAGCTCAACTAGCTTCTTCGCTACACTTCGAATTCTCTCTTTTATTTCTTCTATGTCTTCGATCAGCATTGCTGTCATCTCTTGTGAAAATCTTCTTAAGTCTTCTACATCTGCTTTCATTAAATCTATTTGCTCTAATAACTTTTCTAGAAATAAGAGAGCTTTTGATAATTTTTCTAAGGCATTATCATTAGTTGAACCTTCTTCTACACTCATATTAAATCTACTCCAAGCATTAATTCATGCTTTCATGTGAAGATGCCATTTTCTAATATTAATAAATATCGTAATACGAGAATGTTCCCTTTCACCAAATATTATCCTTTTGATCGGTAAGCATTAGCAGAATACCAAGTTATCTTGGTGAATATCTTTGAAATTTCTACAAAAATTACTAAAGAAGACTCAACAGAGAAATGTTAGGCTTGGGATCTTCGGAGAAGTCGGTGCTGGTAAAACTACTCTTGCTAATTATATTACGCGAAAGTACTTAGGGAAAATTATTGGAGATGTGACCGGCATTCCTCACGAAACTCGTAAAATAAACGAGATAGAGAATATGACTTTGCGAATCAATGGCAAAGAAATAAACTTTACTATTGTAGATACGCCTGGCTTAGCAACCTATATCGATTATAGAGAATTTCAGAATTATGGATTATCCGAAGAAGAGGCGATAAAAAGAGCTAAAGAAGCTACAATGGGTGTTATAGAGGCTATTAAGGAACTGGATAATGTCGATGCTGCGATAGTTGTAATAGATTCCACAAGATTACCTTTTAATCAAGTCAATATGATGCTAATAGGTACTTTAGAACTGAAAAAAATCCCCTTCGTTATTGCCGCTAATAAGATTGACCGGTTAGATGCTCGTCCTCATGTCGTAAAAGAAACTTTCTCTAAAAAAACTGTTATCCCTATTTCAGCCTTAACTGGAGAGAATGTGGAAACACTACTAGAGGAATTAGCAAAGCTCATTTAGGGGAAGGTGACAATTATGTATATTGGTGTTGAATATCTCTCAATTAGTCTTTTCAGAAAATTACTCTCAGAAGGCTCATTAGAGCAGATTATATGCAAATTTAAATCAGGCCACGCTATCGTAATTGAAGGCTCATTATCACCCATTGAAAAGTCAATGCTAGTGGAAGAGATTATGAAGAATATCGACGTAAATTTCTTTGGAATTGAACTCTTCGAATTAACCCTACCAGGAAAGATCGGTAGGCGGAAAAGATTGCTTACAATAATGGCCCCTAAGTTGCGTTTAGTGAGTTTTAGAGTTTACGAAGGACGAGAAAATTATGGCATAATTTGCGAGTTAAAAACTAGCTTTTTCCCTGAAGGAGCTTTTTAAGACGCGTTAGAATAGTTGTAGCATCTATCTCTGAGGAGCTTATGAATCCAAACTTTATTATCCTTCCTTTACAACCTAAGTTTTCCAAGGTATCCTTAAGACTTTCCAGGAACTCCCTTGAGCCGCTAGCTACCAACATTGTTTTCCCCTTCACAGTACTAGCAAGAATCACTTTCTTATTTGACTTACTAAGTCTTTTCAAAACTTCGATCATTAATTCGTGAGGAAAATCAACTCTCAGAAGTCTTATATCCCCGTTAACGGGCTCCGCTTCCCGCTCAATTAGAGTATCCAATTGTTCTAACAGTACATTGGCTAGCTTCATTATGTGTTCTTGTTGATCCTTCCACTCCTCAAAGAATCTCTTGACCGTTTTAGGAAGATCCTCAGGAACTACTCTAAGAATCTTGCATGCCTCCTTTAGGTATCTCTCTTGATTTTTAATATGCTCATACGCTCTTTCCCCAGCTACGAATATTAACCTAACAACGCCGTCATGAATTCTTCTGGTCCCTATGATCTTTATTAATCCTATCTCCCCTGTAGATTTTACGTGAGTTCCACCACAAGCTTCTATCTCCCAATTTTCTACTGAGACAATTCTGAGATTCTTTCCTGGGACGGCTCCTCCTTGATATATTCTAACACCATATTTTTTCTCAGCTGTAGTCCGATCGAGTATTTCTATTTTAACAGGTCTATTCTCCATTACGATCTTATTCGCTAATTTTTCGATTTCATAAATTTCTTCATCCGTTAAGGTCTTATAATGCGAAATATCAAGCCTCGCGTATTTTTCCGATTTCTCAGCCCCAACCTGCCATACATGAGGACCAAGGACGCGTCTAGCCGCAGCGTTAACTATGTGTGTAGCTGTGTGATGCTTCATATGAATCCAACGCCTAGCCCAATTAATTCTTCCTCGGACCTTTCTGCCAGAAAGATTCCCATTAACCGGTGATTCTGCGATATGAACTATTACATTCCCAATTTTCCTAACATCAATAATTCGAATTACTTTGCCATTAATGACCAATTCTCCAGTATCTTCTAGCTGTCCTCCACCCCGAGGATAAAATGCAGTAGCATCCAGCACTATATATTTATCTTTTGCAAAGATTATAGTGGCCTCAAATTCTCTCATATATTGATCCTCGTAATAAAGGGGTCTCGTCGGAGGCAATTTCTCAAGTTCATTTCCAATTTTCTTTTCTATAATCTCTTCAATATCTTCCCTTTTCTCCACTTTCATAGTTGATTGTTTCTCCATCCTTATCAGGTCAAAAAAGTTTGGTGGGATGTCTACCTTCACTCCCTGTTTCCTTGCGATCTCTATAACGCTTGAAGGGGGAAGCCCGTGATTAATATAAAGCTCTTTCAAAATCTCATAGCCAATCACACGTGGTTTCTTCTTTCGTATAATTCTTAATAATTCTGATATTCCCTTCTCCAGAGACGCTCTATACCTTTGCAATTCAACATTCCATACGTCAATAACCACTTCTCTTCCTTCAGCGATTCTCCTAAATGTTTGCGAGAAATAATCTATCTGTCTATTAAGAAGCTCTTCCCAGTCTATCTCAAAACCCATGTTCTCGGCTAATGAAACTGCTCTCCGTAATATGGCCCTCAAATTATATGCTCCACCAACATTAGATGGAATCCCCCCATCAGGGACAGCGAATACAAGAGTTTTCGTGTGATCAAGTATAGCGTAGAGGGCTTCGATGGGTGCTAATTTTTCTTCTAACTCATTTAAAGAAAATCCTAGTATTTGTGCAATTTTTTTACGAGAATTCCTGAATCTCTCAGGTGTTTTTGTATCCAAAATGCCAGAAAGCCTCGCGTATTTTACTAATAAGTCGGTATCCACGCTCAAACCAACCTGATTTTTTAACCACTCAAAAACAGGTCCAAATGTCGCCTCATAAATTGTCGGCGTCCTCTGCATAAACCATGCGATTCTTTCTAATCCCCAACCTACGTCAAGAACTTTTAAGCTGAGAGGCCTCCATCCGCTGTTAGTGAATTCATATTGCATAAATACTCCGTTAACAATTTCAAGACCATAAGCGAAGGTTTCTATTGAGGGACCGAAGTTTCCTCCTCCACTCCAAACGTCTTCTTTATATGTCAATTCTATTGGAGGAATACCCAGCACTTTGGTCATAAATTCAAAATTGTATTGAAGATACTCATTCTTCCAATATGCCCAGAATTTATTAGAATTAAAAGCATGTTGTCCTCCCATTGTAAAACTTGTTAGGTGACGCCCCGTCTTTCCAATGTTATCTATATCACTAAACTCGCCTCCAAATCTCAAACAGGGTTGGGGGATAACTAGTGGATTTGCTGGAGGATCAACAATTCCCTTAACGACCCAAGGTTGAAAAACAGCTATAGATGCAATTGTGAACTCTATGTCATCTCTCCATCTAGCGACTACTGGATATGGATCTAAAACAGCATGACCTCTTTCTTTAAAAAATTCTGTCCATTTTCTTATCGTGTTATGAATATCCCATTTAACAGACCATGAACGATTCTCGATGAATCTATATGTTCCCTCACATTCGACATCTCCACAAGTCTCTCGATCGGGATCCAATGTCCAGAAAAAACCACCACAGACTTTACACTGCTTACGAATAAATCCATGATCTCTGAAAAACTCTGTCTCGTACTCTTTTTTGCCGAATAATTTTAGCAACTCTTTCTTACTAATTCCCATTTAATCCCCCAGGTAGATCTTAGTAATAACTAATATATTTTCATCTAGGTGTTAAGTGAAAATATAAACTAGGAGGCGAAATCTTTTTTAATAAGACGTAAGTTTAGATATATCCTATTTGGATGGACGGGTAGCTCAGCGGTAGAGCGCCGGCTTCGCAAGCCGGAGGCCGCGGGTTCAAATCCCGCCCCGTCCACCATCTTAACTCTTCTTCTCTAAGATGTTTTTTCTTCATCAAAAATCTTCTCTTAATTATCTCAAGAATACTTCTGAACGTTTTTATACATCAAATGCATCTCTTTTAATTGGACATTATGAATACTGCTACAGACTCCTCTGTGGTGTTTTTCTTGCCGAGAATTATTAGGTATGCGGCTGGATTAGCTCACTTTTTAGCTATAGTTGCCGTAATCTGCGAAACGGTAACTGCTGTTATGCTTGTTTTTATGGCTACAATTGTTTGGAACATTGGCTTGATTCAGAATCCAACGGTCTGGTGGCCGTTGTTCCAAAAAATTACAATTTCATCATTATCAATTTCTTTCATAATCATTTTTGCGCTTCTGTATACCCCATTACATGAATTTTTATCGTACGTGTGGAGAACTTTTACAACGTTCTTTCTCGCTTTAGTATCTCTTTATACAGTCATAGTGGTAAGCTGGGGGTTCGCAGAGCCAGAGAAAAATATTTTACTGCAATTTGCGTTTCTAGCAATGATAATCTTCATTGCTGAAATCATCTTATTCTATGCTCTTTATATGATCAGAGGAAGAAAATTAGCCTTCATCGTTCGCCATAAGAACGCATTGGAAGAAATTTCTCGCGGATTAGGAGTGCTATCTGAAATCGTTAAGGAAAAAAAGAGCCTCGATCCCATAGTTCGGGCGAGTAATTCAGCTTATCAATCTTGGATGCATATCGTAAAGTATGAATTATTAGAAAGATGGGACGTGAGCAGAATAATCTTTCAAGCATTAATAATATCACTAGCATTTTATATGGCAGGCAGCCTTCTTTCTTATCAACAAATCGCATATTCGGGGCTCGTAATAATCATTAGCATCGCCGTATTTATAGTGCTAATAATCATTATAGCAGTAGATATAATGTTAAGTGAGAAAACACGTGCAATGCTAGTCTAGACGGCTCTTAATTAAAGAACTATTTCCTTAATTTTTTCCTCAAGATCATCTTCTACTTTTGATAAATCGTTAATCTCCGTTAAGACAGCACCCCTTTGATCGTATATTAGCATTGAGATACCATCTGTTAAAACAGAGACTTCGGGAGCTAATATATGATTATAAGCCTTAACTATAAGAACTTCCAGTTTTTTTCTCACGTCCTTGTTTCTTAAATTCCAATTTTGATCCGGCTCAATTATTTCCCATACGCTTTTTATTCGCCCTCCTTCGCCAAGAACAACAATATCGGGTTGAACACCCCGCATTTCTCTCTGAATCATAATTTTTTCCTCACTCACTCCATTATTCGTAAGCCACATCTTGAACATGACAACAATAAAGTCATGGCTCTTTCTTCCCTCATTAACGAGATACCCAATTTTTCTCAAAGATAATGTTGACATTCACGCCACCATGAAGAACCCTGCGCCTCACTAGTATCTAATTAATTAATATGTAGTGAACCTGACATTTTTATGGGATAAAAAGTTTTTCTATGAAACAAAGGCCGTAATCTAAATAAGGAGAGAATTTGCTTAAAATTCATCAATGTTCAGGACTTTTTATGGAAGTGATCCTAGTGCAAAAGAGTTTCTATGAAGAAGTAGGTCTTAAAGTGGGACTAGAAATTCACCAGCAATTAAAAACTTCTAGGAAACTTTTTTGTTATTGTCCTCCGATTCTCAGAAAAGATAAGCCGGATATAAAAGTTGTAAGATTCATGAGACCCACCTTAGGCGAAACTGGAGAGATAGACCCAACAATGCTAAAAGAGTTTAAGAAGAAGAGGAAAATTGTCTATGAAGCTTTCTCCGATACTACATGTTTGTACGAATTGGATGAAGTCCCGCCATATGAAATATCAACTGAAGCGCTAGAAATCGCTCTTACAATAGCACAATTATTCAGAATGAAGATTCCAGATGTATTACTCGTCTCACGTAAGCAATATCTAGATGGCAGTGTGCCATCGGGCTTTCAAAGAACAATAATTGTTGGATTAAATGGTTATTTGGAGCTCTCAAATGGTAAGAAAATTCGAATAGTACAGCTATGTCTCGAAGAAGATGCGGCTAGAAAGATTGCTGAGAGGGATAACGAGGTAATATACAGAGTTGATAGATTAGGAATACCTCTCGTTGAAATAACAACTGATGCGTCGCTTTCTACTCCTGATGAGGTATTGGATGCAGCTTTACGGATAGGTGCTCTTCTCCGAGCCACAGGACGTGTCATGAGAGGTATAGGAACAATAAGACAAGATATAAATGTCAGTATTAGAGGAGGAAATCGAGTGGAGATAAAAGGTGTTCAGAGGCCAGAGTGGTTTAAACCTCTAATAGATAATGAAATAAAGAGACAATTAGCTTTAATAGAGATAACTCAGGAACTAAGAAGAAGAAAAGTCTCAAAAGATGAAATCGACAATGTCAAGATCATTGATGTTACTGAGATCTTCAAGAATACAGCAGCAAAATTTATCAGAAAAGCAATACAACGTGGCGAAAAAGTTTATGCATTAAAATTACCAAAATTTGGCGGATTACTCGGTAAAGAAATTCTTCCTGGACGGAGATTTGGTAAAGAATTTGCAGAGAGAGTCGCAGTAATAACTGGTCTAAAAGGCATAATTCATACTGATGAACTACCAAATTATGGGATATCAGAAGAAGAAAAAGCAAAATTATTTGAAATGACTCGAGCAGATAAGGAAAAAGACTGCGTAGTTATCGTGGTTGGACCTGAGGAGAGAGCTAAGGAGGCTCTAGAGGAAGTAAGAGAGAGAGCTAAGGAGGCTCTGGAAGGAGTTCCCTCGGAAACAAGAAAAGCGAATCCAGATGGTACAACAAGCTTTGAACGTCCGCTTGGAGGAGCTGCGAGATTATACCCTGATACCGATTATCCACCAATTTTAGTTGATAAGTCACTCCTCGAAAAAGTGTCCAGATCTCTTCCGGAGTATCCTTGGAAACGTGTCGAGAGATACGTAAAAGATTATGGACTAAGTAGAGAATATGCTGAGAGGATAGTACTATCAGAGAGAAGCGAAATTTTCGAGGAAATAATTAAGATGGGTGTACCCGCTAAACTTGCAGCTACAGTTATTTTAGAAACAATGACTAGTTTACGCCGTGAGGGATTTCCAGTAGAGAACATTTCTGATGAGAAGCTTAAGGATGTATTTCATTATCTCATAAAAGGAGATATCTCGAAAGAGGCTATTCCAGAAATACTTAAAGCATTGTCTAAAGAACCCGAAAAAGATATAAAGGATATCTTAAAAGAACTAGGCATCCGTAAACTCTCATTAGAAGAATTAGACACAATCATTGAGCAAGTCATTAACAAAAATATCGAACTGATAAGGCTACGAGGAGAAAGAGCCTTTAAACCATTAATGGGAGATGTAATGAGAATAGTAAGAGGAAAAATAGATGGCAAAACTGTTAGTGAAAGACTTATGGAAAAGTTAAAAGAAAAAATTGCAACGCTTAAGTAATATTTTTCGCGCTTTTTCATTATATAGTCGAAATTCTCGGCGTATCTAGTATTTATTTGTCGACTGAAAGCTACTCATGGTGCTAAAAATGTCTGTTATAAAAAAGTTCTGGAAATGGTTAAAGGGTGAACAACCGCAGCCTAAAAGTAACATTAAGGTGAAACTAAGAGTTTTAGAAAGACGTTTAGAAAGGCATGAAACTGAGCTTCGAGAGAGAAGACGTAAGGAAGTTTTGAAAATAAGAGATGCTTTAAGAGCGGGGAATATTGAATTAGCTAAGGAGCATGCTAAACAAGCTATTCTTCTGGATAGAGGACTCATCAGCGCTGTAAGGCTAAAATCATTAATTAGTTCCTTACGAGGGTACATAGAAAGAGGAGAAATAATGGGAGATCTAACTAATATGATCAAAGAAGTCGCTGGCTCAATTGCTCAAGTAGCCCTAGCGGTTGGAGATAAAGATTTACTACAATCTTTTTCAGAGATCGCTAAGACCTCAGAGAAGCTTAGTAGTGCGGAAGAAATTTTCGGAGAAACGCTTGGTGAAATCGTGGAAGAAGAGAACCTGAGCGAGTCAGCAGAAAAATTATTAGAAAGAATAGCTGAACGTGAAGGAATAAAAATTCCGAAGACCAAAGAGATAAAGGTTCGAGAAGATGATATAGAGCGAATAATAAGAGAAGTTCTTAAAGAGGAAATGTAGCCCCCGTGGGGAGGAGAGACCTCATCTTATGAATAATTTTTTATCAGCCTCCCCGACCCGGGGGCATATTCTATGATTCTCTTTATCCTCAATGAAAATTCTCACAATATGGTATCATTTTTAGGATTCTTTAAGACTCTTACTTAAGGGAAAATTC
This sequence comes from Candidatus Njordarchaeota archaeon, assembly GCA_029856625.1. GTDB lineage: Archaea > Asgardarchaeota > Njordarchaeia > Njordarchaeales > Njordarchaeaceae > Njordarchaeum. The sequence continues at coordinate 8,666 of JAHKLG010000045.1, forward strand.
TG
>JAHKLG010000046.1 GCA_029856625.1 Candidatus Njordarchaeota archaeon
AAACGTTCGCCTATTATTCGGCTTCTGCCTATAATACCTTATTTTTGTACCACATACTGGGCAGGGTTTACCAGATTTATTATAAACCATAAGTATGGGCCCTATTCTCTTTCCTTGAAGTCTTCTTTTAAAAAACTCCTCAGATAGATCCTTTGCAACCTTAACTATTCTCTCTACCTCTTCATATGATAGATCCCTAACAAGTCTATCCGGATGGATGCGTGCTCTGAAGAGTATTTCATTTCTAAGAATGTTACCTATGCCAGCTATAACTCTCTGGTCAAGAAGCACATCCCCTATGCTCCTATTTTTATGCCTTAAAATAAGTCTAATAGCCCTATTTGGATCCCAATCAGATCTAAGTGGATCCTCCCCAAGCATTCTCTTGAGCTCCTCTACAATCCTATGCTTATAATCAATCTCAATAATAGGTGCATTATAGACGACTACTTTTTTCTCATCGAAGAGAAGAAGTAATCTAACCAATCTTTCTGGTTTTGCTAATTGTTCCTCCCTATCATAGATGTGAATTGTACCATACATCATTAAGTGGATCCTAATAGCGAATGATTCGAAGAAGAAGACAATATTCTTACCCCAAGTATCGAATGAATCAAACCTTTTACCCACAAGATATTTGGGATCAACACGAATCTTCCTGCTTCTAACGAAAATATCTTTGAGAATGCATCCACCAACGCTCTCGAAGACTTTTAATGCTTTATAACGAGCGCTAGGCCCCTCAGTCATTAATCATCCTCCAGAGAAGGATTCTAGGGTAAAAGTGAATTTTAACTTTTAACCTTTCCCAGCAAATATCTACTTGAATCCTTCTGATGAAATCTAATAATCCTCTCCAGCGAAAAATATATATGTTTGCTATAGGGAGTACCAATTTTGGTATTAAGCTTATTACAATAAGTTTTAACTAAAATGAGTAAAACTGGAGAAGCAAAGGAGGTTAAAGGGCTTAGAGATCTATAAGGCGTTGGCTAGATGTACAAATTCGCGGCAGCTATTGCCCGGATAATTCTGTTTAGTCCCTTGTATATATTAGTGTTATGGGGGGTTTATTTATTAATAGACTATGCCTGGGGAGGATTAGGGAAAGTTCTTCGCTTGCTATTGTTTCCTGGTTATCTTTTCAGAATAGCGGTTAGAGTCGTATTCCTTAGTTTAATTGGTGCAGATCTCTACATTATTTACCGACAGTATGGATTGCTGGGTATAGAGAGGGTCTCTCTCTTTACATATGTCAAGAGGAGGAAATGGGCTGTTCTCATTGTAGTTCTGTTGAATGCGATAATAGGCTTGCTAATTGGTTATGGATTGATAATTGTTGTGAGTAGCCTGGAGGAAGCTATTAGTACTCTTGTAGTCTCATGGCTCGCTATATCCTTCATTATAGAATCTTTACCATCCACAGTAGATTTTCACTTATTTTATATCGCAATTCTTGCTCAAGACCCATTGGGAACGCTTCTCTCCACGTGGGTCATAGTGATTTTTGTCCTATCATATTTATGCTTTGGAGCGCTTGAAGCTATTATGATATCAATAGCATATTTAATCTTCCTTATCGCCACATCGCCCTTTGTTAAGAGGGAAGATGTTAAGAGGGAAGAGGCTGAGGGAGAGCCGATAATTGTGGAGGACGAGGAATAAATGCCTAGGCGCTATATACACCCAAAGAGTCTGACAAAAAGGATTAATAGGGAGTACTTACTAGTAGCTAGGCGCTATGGAGTAAAGATAATGATTAATGTTTATGGAGAAAAGAGAATTAAGAAGAAGAGATATCTAGATGCAAGCGTATCTGTAGATACTGATGAGGATATGCTGAAAATTCTCAAAAAAGTGGGGATAAAATTTTCTAAGAAAGAGGAGAGAGGATTATTTTCCCCACCGGTTCTAGCTCATCTCCTCAGGGAAGAAGGTATAGAAGAGATACCCATTGGGATATCTAAGAAAAAAGATAGAATTCTGAGGATACCCTGGCCTTCCAGAATACTCACGGACTCTCCTTGGATAGCTACAATATTATCCCTTTTTTCCACGAGTGTTGTATGGATAGACTATTTAGGTCTCCCCGACTATACGCTAGAAATCTTTGAGGAAGCCGAGGGATTCCCAGTAGAGTTAATACCTACAGGAGCGAGAGAGGATTTGGCTAGGGTGATAGCGAAAAAGACGATAGGAATGAGATATGTTAGCGAGATATCAAGATTTCTTAGAGAGGGTAGTAAGGGTTTAGAAGAGGATGAAGAAATAGCTATGATCGGACCTGAACAGAGTGCTTTATCAGAACTAGTTATCTGGAAAATTTTGTCTTTTAAAGAAAAACCGAGTAGTAACAAACTTTACATTGATATAACTGGGGCATCGAAATTCTCATTCATGATAGCGGGCACAGCGGCTCTCCTCTCCAATATAGACACGATAATTCTCTCGGCACCACATTATGATAAGGATCTAGAACCATTAATAAGAGAGAGAAATGGGGTAGTCTATGTTCTACCCGATATTCCTGAGGAGGAAGAATTGCCTTTTAACACAATAATTTCGGATAGAAAAGGTATGATAACCTATAGGACTAGAATCAATGGATACAATATCTATTATACTGAGGAATATATTAGCATAATCAATCTGATTAAGGAGGCTATAAGGGGATGAAAGGTATAGCAGTAATTCTCCTCCTCTTGATACCTTATTCAAACAATTTTATAACCTATACCTTCCATGACCTCGGAATACCTACCATATCAATTGAATCGATGGGTAGTGAAATCGTCACCGCCAATTTTTCCTCGCCATATATAGGTAAAGCCTTAGTGAATATAACGCTGGTGTGGAGCGGAGAGGGATTATCGGTTTGGGTAAGTATTGAGATAAATGATGATAATAAGTTTATTAGTCTAAAAGAAGTCCCTGAGATAGTTTCTATGGAAACAAAATTACGTAAGAATAATTCCTTTAAATTAGCGATAAATGTTATTGGTATTGGAAGATTTACTCTCTTTAATAATTCAACCCTAACAATAATTCCTATTCAGGAGCATAGTGGTGTCGAAGTTAATAGCTCTTCTCCTCTATTTTATGTAACTATCTCCTCTATCGTAGTACCAGTAGTTATTAGGATATTACAGATTGTTAAGTCTAGAGAAGGGATCATCATAGTGGAGGATAAAGAATGAGAATTTCCTCGCCTAACGATTTGTTACCTATTAAAACCCACTACTCTAAACAATTACTTGATGCCCTATTATCAAGTGGTAATGTAACTATGATTAGAGCTCCGCCAGGAACTGGAAAAACTATGGCCGCTCTAGCATATCTCTTCTGGACCGCTCTTCACGGCACTTCCTCTGCCATCTTTTTCAGAACTAGAGCTGAGCTTGATAACGCTATTAGAATGTCCTATGAAATATCTAGGCTTCTTGAGAAGTATAATGTTAATCCCCCATTGTTTATCCCGATAGGTGGTAAGGAGGAGTTCTGTAGATTTCCTCCAGATAAGAAGGAGCTTGTTCGGTGGTGGTGTTCAATAATAGATTGTGAGTATTTCGGTAGGAGAAATGTTAAAAGGGTAATCAATATCATGAAGGAGTATAAGCCAAAGGATTTGAGAGGTTTCTTTATTGCTGCTAGAGAGGCTAAGGCATGCCCTTATTTTGCGTATCAAGAATTGTGTAGTGAAGCCAGAATAATTCTTGGAACACATCCATATTTCATTCTGGATGAACTCTTTGAACGCATTGGTAAAAGAGATATAATCGTGATTGATGAGGCTCATTGGATGCTCTTCCTGATTACAGCTAGAATGCGTCTGAGAGATTATGAATGGGCCCGAGAATATCTTAATAGAATCGAGGCTGGGATATCTCCGGTGAGAGCAGCTATTAGGGAATGGAGAATGGGAAATAGGGAAGCTGTGAGAAAGCTTGCAACATATCAATCATTTTCTGAATCACCAGGAATAATTACGATTAATGAGGATGAAGTCCTTAAGGTATGTCCTCCTGCCCTTCTTATTCAAAAGAGGATGAGAAGTGTTAAGAAGATAATTCTATTGTCCTCAACACTTTATCCAATAGGGTTATATAAGAAACTATTTGGTGAGGAGAAAGCATCCGTACATGTAATTCCAGGGCTACTGCAGTGCACTGAGAAGAGGCTGATAACCGGTTTATCAATCGGCTTAACAACGAGGTACACTGATAGGGCATTCGTAATAAAGAAATATGCAGACGCAATAAAATACTTGCTTCAGAGAATGAATTATCCAACAATAATTTTCGCGCCTAATTATGATATTGCCCATAAACTAGCTGACTACTTAAAAATTCCATTAATTAGAGAAGAGAAGAATATTCTTCACGAAGTGATAGTTACGGTCTCTCGTGGAAGATTAGCTGAGGGAATAGATGTTAAGCTTAATGGAAAATACCCAGTATTAGCCATCATAGCTGGTTTACCGTATCCGGACATCACAAGAGAGTTCAGGATAGTGGCTCGGGTATACTCGAAATATTATAGGATATCACTTGGGGAAATGATGAGAACCCTTGAGCTTAGCGAAATGATATCAGCCTTAGCACAAGCAATCGGTAGGGTAGGTAGGAAAGAACGGGGAGTAGCCATAATAATTGATGACAGAGTGGAGAAAATCGGTTTAAAAATACCTATTTATAAGAGCCTAAACATGTTGATAAGGAGGATTAAAAAATTTCTGAGTAGATTAGAGAATGCTAAGAGATTGTAAAGTGTTTCAAAGATTATTGCTCATTTCCTAGGTATGCAAACAACTCTTTGACTACCAACTGTTATTCTCTAGCAGAGAGTTAAAAAAGGGATTAGAGCAGTTCAGCAACCTCTCTTATTATGGAGTGATACATCTCTAAAGTATCTGTGTACTTTGTCTGAGGAGGTCCCGTATATATGATATGAACCTCTACTGGAATCTCTTTTTCATAGATCTCTTTTACGAGGAAACGCGCAATTGCTCTGGCTAATGGCTTAATATTTGGATAGCCGCGGCCGAATGGAACTCTCCTCTTTACAAAGATTCTTTTTCGCAAATAGAGACCAACTACCTGAGAAAACCTTAAGGAGAAGTACTTCTTAGTCAATGGTAGGGCTTTCTTGAAAAGATTGTACCAGAAGTCCTCGTTTGTCTGTTTATCAGCAAGGTTAAATCTTCCGCTCTCATAAATCTTATTCTCCCTAATAAAATCGTTATCAAGCTGAAGCGAGATTATAACCCTTTCAGGATCAGTAGCCTCAGCAATTGCCTTGATATCTTCTATAGAGCCGAGGAACTTTGGTGAATGGGTAGTCTCTAAAGAGATCAGAATCTTCTTTTCTTCTTTAAGAAGCTTCTTGACCATATCAGCGGCCATCTCAATAGCTTTATCCCTATCATCAAGCGCAGAACCTATATGTAGATTGAATATTTCTGCACCAGCGATCCTAGAGAGTTTTATAGCACTTTTCATAGCTCTCTCAGTAGCTTTAAGGGTGCTTTTATCCTCGGATGTTAGGGAGTAGTAAGGAGCATGCGCAGTGATGGTAGTGAAAACATCTTTGCAAGTAGAGCCATACTCTCTAAAATACTTCTCATCAATAGCTCTTCTAGAAAAGATTCTAGGAGGAATTTCGGTTAATCTCATACCAAGTAACATAGCATTAGGTAAAGTACCGAGAGCGTTGTAAGTACCCCAATCAAGAATGGGCTTCCTCAAAACACACACCAAACAACAACTATTACGAAAGCGAATCAAAAAATACTTTATAAAGAGCAATAAAAATATAACTGATGACTAGGAAATTCTGTTGGACTTTTCTGGCTCCGATCATAGAGGAGAAGGCTGAGGAACTAATTTATTAAAACATCACAATCAAATCTCAACTATGCGGGGCTTTTATTATTCGATTTCTTCTATCGCCGATTCTACCTTAATGATGTCATCTGATGCAATATTCCAATAAAAAGCACTATGAGAAAAGTCATTCTTAATAGTACTCATATAATAGTACTCGTATTACGAGTTATATAGCAGTCATTGATCAACGTTCGATTTTATCCAATTTTACATAGATAAGCTGTCATAATATCTTTTTTCTACTTTTAGTATAGTCCTTCCATCTCTTAGGAGGTTAGTCTGTTTTTTAATTTCGAATCATTTATAATAGTTGGTAATACATAATATTTGTAGGCATGTTTCCAAATTTGTTGAGAGAGGTCCGAATATTGCAGATCACGTTGCCTGAGATTCTCAAAAGAGCTTACAGAGACAGTTCTCAGGAAATTATCAATATTATCGGGGAATTACCACCAGATGTAGCGAAGGATGTCCTAGAGGGCATTCAGAGATCCGCTAGAAAAGTTGCCTCTATTTCCTCTCAGATCATTGCTTATAGGGAGAGGATTAGAAAGTACCTTATGAGGAATAAGCTTCTTCATCGATATGAGAATAATAGACCTATCAACTTAAGTAATGTTGTAGCTGTCGATGGTACATACGCTGTTATATCCACGACGCTTTATGATATCATCTTTGTTGGTGCTGTAGCCTATTCTTTTAGGGAAAATGGTTTTGAGAAAAAAATGCACGCACTAGCGGCTCCTCCATCCATCCTTAGTGAGAAAGTGGCTAGAGGACTGATGATTTGGCTTGAGTTTGCTCTGGCTTCAGAGCTTGTGAGTGATTACGAGTATGTTATCCTGGATGGTTCTATAATAGCTAATTTAGCGAATATTCGGGAGGTGATATCTGCTAGGGAGCAGAACCCTGATGATCCTATCTGGGATTCAGTGGAACTGATGGATCTTCTCAAGAGGCTGAGCAAGGAGAGAATATTCTCTAGAATATTTAAGATACCTGGTCTTTTGGCGTCACCTAAGAAATTAACTGGCAAGCTATTTACTAAGAAGTACCTTAAAGAGTTCCGACTCAATGCTACTGATGCATCTGTTCTTTCTCTGACTCTGGAGGAGGGTGAATGGATTAAAATTTCATGGATCGGAAGTGATCTTCCTCAAGCATGCATTCAGATGCCTAAGACTGATATTACTCCCATAGACGCAGGTTTTATTGAGGAGTTCTTCAGTAGTACTGGTTTCGATATCATATATTTCAAGCCTAGAGAGTGGTCCAGGGCTTATAAAATAGAGATCCCAAGGCGTGTTAAGAGTGACTATTATCAGAGAGTGCTTGATCTGGTTTATAATCAGGTTACCTCTCCATACATAGAAGAGCTAGAGATCCAATACTTAGCACATCTATTTGCGCAGAGATTATCGAAGGTTGCTCAAATAGTATTTACAGCTACGAAGAATAGTGCTCTACAGACAATGACTAAGAAGTGGTGTTCTTCTATCTTTCTTGCTACTCGTTATAGGACTTAAGGAGGAGATAAATCGAAATGTGTGCTCAGGCAAGTGCGACACTCATAGATTCCCTATTAAGTGGGAATACTCCAATAGGGATAATAAGCTCGCCATCCACAATTACAGAGTTTACGATGGATATTCTTTCTCATAGTATTTATGAGCCACTAATAGGTAAGCTTGTAATGTTTAAGCACGTGGAGGGCGGAATACCCAAACTGGTAATTGCACAAGTTAAGAACATAACAGCTATTAATAGGTTAGTAGAAGATAATGCTGTCAAAGTAATCCTGCAATCTCATGGCCCATTACCAAACATTAGCGGAAAAGATACTAAGATAGCGGTCTTATCGCTGGTATCTGTATATGAGGAGGTAGAAGATGAGAATGGACAACCATCTCTAGTAGAATCAACACTTAACACGCCTCCTTCAACTGACTCATTAGTATATGAAGTGACACAAGAAGTTCTCGAATTTCTCCCCATAGAGGATAGGTTTTATCTAGGCACAATATATGGCGGGGACTTACCAATACCATTTATCCTTAAGCATTACGGAGAACCAGCGGAGGGTGGTTGGGGTGAGGGATTTTCATTTGGAATATTTGGGAAGTCTGGTTCCGGAAAATCCGTATTGGCGGCCATGCTTATTCTTGGATTCGCTAGACATAAAAACATGGGAATCATAATCTTTGACACGCAAGGAGAATTTTCCCGTAACGCTTTCATGGACAAAGTTGGTTTAGACTTTCAATCCCTTGCTAGGGAAGTAAAAGAGAACAGGTTTGAAATATTGTCTTTGGATGATATAGCTCTAGAATCTTCTAGAACATTTTTCAAGCTTCTTGATAAAGTAGGCTTCTTTGAGGATCTTGGAGTTCTGCAGTTTGGTAAAAAGATCATGCTGATCAACGATTTAGTAATGAATTATGGGAATAAGGATCCTTCACAATTGGAGTTCAATGATGTTTACGCGTTCATAAGGGCTTGGGTGAGAAAGAAATATAGACAGCCAGAACCTGTTCTTAAGAGGATGGATGTGCGTATAGCGATGGATAAATGGAATCTTGTTCATTCTCTCTTTAATAAGGAGACTAGAACTTCCATAAAGGATCTTGTAGAGATGTTCGTAAATGGATACATAATAATTATCGACCTATCGCGCTTTCCAGAAACCTTAGATGCCCTACTCCAAATGCCTAAAGAAGAAGTTAGAGCAATTGTTATGAG
>JAHKLG010000047.1 GCA_029856625.1 Candidatus Njordarchaeota archaeon
ATTCTTAAACCGCGCTGTACATCAGTTGTTGTAAGACCAGTTATCTCTCTAATCCACTCTTGCGGCATAGGAGTTTCCAGAGCATTTAAAATGAGAGATCTAGGAGATTTCTTTGCAAGTTTTTTAACCAGTTCTTCGTCAATATTTATATCCACCCCCGCTCTCTTTGCTAGCATGATTGAGTCAAGGAATGCATTCATATCAACGGTATCTGGAGTTACTAGGTAAACGACATATTTTAGTGGTTTCGTTTTTCTGAGAATTCTACCATGCCTTTGAATAAACCTTAAGGGACTCACAACGTTGCTCCAAAGAATTAGCAGATCGGCGGATGGAAGATCAACTCCTTCTTCTCCAGCTGAGGTAGATATAATTACCCTATGTTCTGGTGCGCGAGCCTCTCTTAATGCTTGCTTTAACTGTTCATCCCCTACACCGCTTCTCTTACCAGTAATTAGTACTGGTTGAAAATTCCTTAACAAACTGTATAGCTTCTTAGCCACAATAACACGGTCGACGAATATTATCGCTTTTTCAAACTCATAATTCTCAAGAATCCTCCTAAGCTTGTCATATTTGTGAAGATCGGGGAGCTCAAGTATTCTATTACGGAATGGTTCTAATAGCTTAGCAAGCATTGTGTTCTTTGACACACTCTCCTTAAGCGCTATAGCTCCATCTCTGGAGAGAAAGCGTAGAGCCAAGGCATAGAGCATCTTTTCTCGAGACCTGCTCTCAGTCCATAGTCTCTCAATCTCAGAATAAATCTCCATAGCACTTTTATCTAGAGGCGTTTCGTAGATTTCTCCAATCCAATCGGGGATGTACGGAGCTATCTCAGGGTCTCTAGGAGTCCATTCGTAAATTTCCCCAATCAGATTCATGATCTCCTTACGATATCTTTTAGGTATATGGGCTGATAAACCCAAACGCCACTCTGCAGAAGTTCTCTCAAGTACTTTCTTAAATGCGTCTTCGCCCACAGAGTGGTGGCACTCATCTACGATAATAGCGTCAAACTCATCCAGTTTATCTAGGTTGAAGAGAACCTCTTCTGGAGTGGTCACAACTATTTTGCTTCTCCATCCTCGTTTCTTAACATCCATTGGCATTAATCCATGGATAGGAAAGGCACTCAAATCAGCTATTTTTTTATAAAAAAGAGCAACTTGCTCCACGAGGATTCTAGTAGGTTCTAGGATGAGAACTTTTTTAACCTTACCGCTCTCTAGTAGTTCCTTAGCCCATAAAAGACCTATTAACGTTTTTCCAGTACCAGTAGGCATCACAATAACTGATCTCTGCTGTTTAATAGCTATCTCCTTAGCCCTGTACTGGTAAGGTCTTGGTTTTAGTTTAAGCTTTACTTTCTTATTCATTTGGGGAACCACTTTACTTTAAGACTAATTAGGAAATAGTTTTTATTTTTTGAAAAAGATTCCTTTTTCAAGGATATAGCTAGGGCGACTAGTTTTGAAGGTTAATAAGAGAAGTTTTTCAAGAGTGTTAGAATTAGTACTTTACTTCTTCCTGGGAGCCATAAGTATAATAATTCTCCCCGTACTCTCTATAAGCTTCATATTAGGCTTTATCGGGGCTATGCTTATAGGGCTCCGTTTTCTCGGACCAAGGTTCTGGAGAACAATTATTAAATGGATTGTTAATGAGATCTTAATGCTTAAGAAGGTTGGTTACAAGATTTTGGAAATAGCGACCATACCTGTGAGGGAGGATATAAGAATTATTGATGCTGTAGAGGTTTCGAGAAGTCTAATATTAATAAACTTCATAACAGTTCTCTTAATAACAAAAGCGCTTGGAGTATCTGGTGCTGAGTCGTCAGTAGTTATTCAACAGTTAATTATAGCTCTGATAATAACAATAATAGCTTCTATCATAGTCTCACCAATAGGTGTAGGCTTATATATTGTTGAAAGCTCTAGATATAGGATTCTTGACCCTCAGAAAGCTCTTTTAGACTATCCAGGAAAACTCCTGAGGAGGATTCTTAAAGCAGTATTTGGTTATGGAAACCTAATAGTTCTTATTTGGATTTTACTAGACTCTATGAAGATGGCTGAGTGGAACATAAGCCAGGGAATCAGTATCTTTCTAACTCTCGTCTTAGTGATTTTAGGGGCCATAACGTTAAGCTCATTAATAGTGCTTATAATATACATCAAGTTATGGAAGACAAGTCTAGTAGACATAGTAAAAGAGCTTAACAATCTTCTTGAAAACCAAGCAGTATCCCCAGAGGACGCGCTTAATGTGCTGAAAAACATGATGGGACTCCTACCGGAATCATCTACTGAAACCTAAGAAGAAATGTATTAAGAAAACTTCCGAAATCGTCAGAGAATCTTAAAGCATTAAATAATCCTCCTAGAGTCCGAGACGATTCTATGGCTCAAGACCCTTAGGGGGACATTTTTATTTCTTTAATTTTACTACGATGATTAACTGGATAACTTCTCTCTAAGATTTTTGTCTGGATTTAAATGAGTTTAGGTGATATATTTTGGATTTCACAAAAATTCGAGGGGATAAAGTCGAAATAATTCTTCCATATAGTGATTCTTACATATCATTTGAGATTCCTCGAAGGAATTTCTTAGGAATTCTTGCTCCGAGGAAAGTCCCTGGAGTTAAGAGTGAGGAGGAAATAAGACATAAGGTACTTGACGCTTTATCTTCTCCTATAGGGACTAAGAGGTTACCAGAGCTTGTGAGGAGGGGAGAGAAAGTTGTCATTGTGGCTGATGATAACACCAGACCAACCCCGACGGATAAGCTGATTCCACCCTTATTAGATGAGCTTAATAAAGCAGGGATACCTGATGATGACATAACAATAGTTATAGCTTTAGGCACGCATAGGTATATGACGGATCAAGAAATCTTGGAAAAATTTGGTAGAGAGGTCGTTGAAAGGGTTGATATTATTAATCATGAATGGATGGATCCAACTAAACTAATCTATATCGGGGGGAGCTCTAAAGGTACGCCGATCATAGTCAATAAGACTGTTTATAAAGCTGACTTTAAAATAGGTGTAGGGAACATTGTTCCTCACCACATTCCTGGCTTTTCTGGGGGAGGAAAAATAATTGCACCAGGAGTATCAAGTCCAGAAACTGTTGCTAGCTTCCATATGCTCAGTGTTAGGACTAGGAGGCACTGGCTTGGTATTCCTAAGAATCCCGTTAGGGACTTAATAGATGAAATCGCTAGAAAAACTGGTCTACACACAATATTAAACATCACGTTAAATGCTGAGAAGGAAGTTGTGGGAGTATTCTTCGGCGATTTACAAGCTGCTTGGATTAAGGGTGTTGAGAGTTCTAAAAATATTTATGGCGTAGAGGCCCCGGGCATAGCTGATATCGTAATAGCTAGCTCATATCCATGCGAACTGGAATTCTGGCAAGCTCATAAGGCTCTATACCCCGCTGATATTGTTGTGAAGGATGGTGGAACGATAATAATCGTATCTCCATGTCCAGAGGGTGTGGCCGTAACTCATCCAGAGGTTCTTGAGCTTACTCAAATGGAACCTGAGGAAGTTGATCATGCAGTTAATGTAGGAGAAGTAAGAGATGTTGTTGCAGCTTCGCTGGCCATTGCGTGGGGTAAGATAAGGAGGAGGGCGGAGATAATTCTTGTATCGGAGGGAATTAGTGAGGAGGAAACAAGAAAACTTGGATTCAAATATGCTGAAACTATTGATGAAGCTCTTAAAATGGCTTTTAAGAGGCATGGGAATAAAGCGAAGATTATAGCAATAACACATGGCTGTGATACACTCCCGATATTTAAGTGAGGAGTCAAGGATGAGCATAGAGGAAAAACCAATAATTGGAATTACGATGGGGGATCCAGCAGGTATCGGTCCAGAGGTAATTGTTAGAGCTTTATCTTTCAGAGAAATTTATGAGGTCGCAAAACCAATAGTTATCGGTGATTCTAAAGTTTTGAAATTAGCCCTTAAATTGACTAAGCTTAAACACTTAAACATTAACTCGATTCAGGATGTTTCGGAGGCCGAATTTAGATTTGGAACAATAGATATTATCGATTTAGATAATGTTTCTCTTCGGGAAACTAAAATCGGTAAAATAAGCGCTGAAGCTGGTAAGGCTTCTATTGAATATATTATTAAGGCAGTAAATCTAGCCCTAAAAGGAGTAGTTGATGCCATATGTACTGGGCCCATAAGCAAGGAGGCAATTAATAAAGCTGGTTATCAATATAGTGGTCATACAGAGCTATTGAAAGAGTTAACAGGGGCTAAGCATGCAGTAATGATGCTTGCTGTAAGGAACTTAAAAGTTTCTCACGTAACCACTCATGTAGCGCTGAGAAAAGTCTGCGAAATTATTAATAAGGAAAGGATTTTAACAACGATCAAGATAACTAACGAAGGGTTGATAAGGTACTTCGGTATAGAAGAGCCGAGGATAGGAGTTGCTGCCTTAAATCCTCACGCTGGTGAGGGAGGCTTATTTGGTAGTGAAGAGATTGAAATCATTTCACCAGCCATCGAAGAAGCGAATAGAGTAGGGATAAAGGCTTTTGGTCCTTTACCTGCTGATACAATCTTTTACAGAGCTGTTAAAGGAGATTTTGACGCTGTTATTGCGATGTATCATGATCAGGGACATATTCCAGTAAAACTACTAGGTTTTCACGAGGGAGTTAACATAACGCTTGGATTACCAATTATAAGAACCTCTGTTGATCATGGTACAGCATTTGATATTGCTGGAAAGGGTATTGCTCATCCAGGAAGCATGGTAAATGCGATAAAGTATGCAGCATTAATGGTCAGGAATGATAGGAAGTGGAGAGGGGGTCGGGAAATTGGGGTTTAGATACGTGGTGGTAGCGGATGATTTAACGGGAGCAAATGATACTGGTGTACAATTCACTAGATATGGTTATAGGTCCTATATTATAATAGACCCCAGCAACCTCGATGATAAAGTGAGCAGGTTAAGGAATAGAGCTCATGTATTAGTGATAAACACAGAGAGTAGAGCTGATCCCCCAACTGTAGCTTATAGGAAGTGTAAAAGAGTTGCTGAAACTTTGAAGCGGGAGAAGATCGATGTAATATATAAAAAGGTTGACTCAACGCTCAGAGGTAACATTGGGGCTGAACTAGATGGTGTTCTAGATGGTTTTGGGAGAGAATTAGCATTTTTCACCTCTGCGTTTCCATTAAATAATAGGATAATCATAGGAGGTTACCTGCTAGTAAATGGTTTGCCGCTCGATTTAACTCCCTTCTCAAGAGACCCTGTCTCTCCAGTCAAAGAGGCGAATGTATTATCCATAATAAGGAAACAATCACGGAGAAGAGTTAGCCATATCGGGTATGAGTATGTGGCTCAGGGATTTAGTAGGATAAGGGAGAGGATAGAGGAAATCAGGAAAACAGCGGATATAATTGTTTTTGATGCTGTGTCTCAAGACAATTTAAGGAACATTGCATTAGCGGTGAAAGATTATTATAGGGAGGCAGTGTATTCGGGATCTGCAGGTCTAGCTAGGGAGTTGCCGAAAGCATGGGGCGAAGAGGAAAAGATTAACGGGATCAAGATTCTCCCTAAGGGATCCTTTGTCGTGTGCTTATGTGGATCAGTTAATCCATTAACGCTTAAGCAGATAGAACATGCCGTTAGGACGATAGATTCGATGATTATTGATGTGGATGGGGTAAAAGTATTAAGAGATAAACAGAAAACTCTCTCTGAAACCTTACATAAGATTAAAAAAGCCGTAGAGGATGGGAAAAGATGCATAATTATACGGACTGCTAAATCTTATAAGGATGTTGAGAGAACACAGAGGACTGGTAAGAAGATGGGGTTAGACAAAAGAGGTGTTGCAAAATCAGTTGCTGAGTTTTTGGGGATTGTGGGAGAGAAAATAATCTATGAGTACAGGGAGGAATTATCGGGCTTAATAATTACTGGAGGAGACACCGCAATAAATGCTTGTAAGAAAATTTCGGTGCAGGCTTTAGAGGTTCTTGGGGAAATAGATCCAGGTGTACCATTAACCCAAGGTATTAGCCAGAAAATCGGTGATATCCGATTAGTTACGAAGGCTGGCGGCTTTGGGCGTGAAGATACAATTACTAAAGCGGTTAAGATTTTATTAGGACTCTTCTAGATCTATATTCTAGGCCTTAAATATGAAGTATTAATCTTCATTAAGTATTCCCGTAGTTAGTGGTATCACCATTTTCCCTGCTATATTTGGAAGAATTATATCTTCTCCTGCTGTACCTATGGTTTCTTTTACTAAAATAATGAAAGGATACTTGTGAATTCGATGTTTACGGTCATAAAAACGACTTACTAACAATCGCGAATTTTCGGGATTTGCTTCATTTAAAATCTATGCTAGTACAATAAAATTTTTATATAATTAGAACTTCAAATCATTATAGTTATACTTCAATTGGGTGGTATTAAGATGACTAATGATATCATAGTAGCCGAGGGGCTTAAGAAGGTGTACAGAGTTAAAGTACCTAAAGGTTTTCTTAAGAAGACCACTAAGGAGATTCATGCACTTAGAGGTGTGAATCTTAGAGTGCGGGAAGGAGAGATCTTTGGTTTACTTGGGCCGAATGGTGCTGGTAAAACGACATTAATAAAGATTCTCACGACGCTACTTCTTCCGGATGAAGGGTACGCTATTGTTAATGGTTACGATGTTGTTAAGGAATCTCGTAAGGTTAGGAAATCTATTGGCGTTATGTTAATGGGTGAGAGAAGTCTTTATTGGAAATTAACTGGACGGGAGAATCTGGAGTACTTTGGTGCTCTATATGGCTTATCTGGGGAGACTTTGAAGAGGAGGGTTAATGAGGTAATTAATTTCGTAGGTATAAGGGATTTCGCCGATAGGCTTGTTGAGACTTATAGTAGTGGTCAGAAAATGCTTCTAGCTTTTGCAAAAGCTCTCATAAATGATGCTCCTCTCCTTTTCTTAGATGAGCCTACAGTAGCTATGGATCCTAGGAATGCTGCTCTGGTGAGGGAGAAGATTAAATTGTTGAGAGAGGAATTTGGGAAAACAATATTCTTAACTACTCATTTGATGCATGAGGCTGAGATGCTCTGTGATAGAGTAGCTATAATTGATCTTGGTCGGATATTAGCCCTCGGTTCTCCTCAGGAGCTTAAATCGTCTTTAAAGGGTAAAAGCTCTATTGAGATAGATGTTAAATCGGATCGTGTGCATGAGGTAATCAATGAGATAAGGTCTTTTGATGATGTTTTAGAGGTAGCATTCTCGTATGTGAAAATTAATGGGATGGATGCTGTTAAAATAAGGATTTTATGCAGCTCTCCTAGAACTCTGCTCCCTGATATAATTTCCTTGTTGATTAAGAAGAACATGGATATTCTTTATGTTAATCCACAGGAACCGACTTTAGAGGATGTTTTCATGCATTATACTGGGAGGTTGCTGACAGAGGATACTAGGGAGGGAGTATAAAATGCTTGAGGTTATAAAGGCTGTTTTCAAGCTTAGGTGGAAGTACACGGTAAGATACCCTGGATGGATAATCTTTTTCATAATCATTCCAATAATATTCTCTGTCATTCCTATTATACTTGGTTGGGCTGTAGCTGGTGGTCCACAGCAAGCAGCTCTAAACTTTAAGATGAGGGTCGGAACCGAGGATTATCAATTCTTCATCATTCTTGGCTCCGCTGTTTGGATACTAGGTATTAGTGTGATGTGGGATTTTGGTATGTGGATTAGGGAGGAACAGGAAATGGGAACTCTAGAGCAGCTTCTGTTAACTCCTGCGAATATATACCATATCTTATTGGGCTCAACGCTTTTCACGACACTTTTATCATCGCTACAGTTTTTATCAGTAATTATAGTTGGTGGATTAATATTCGGCTTTTTACCGAAGCTTCTAAATCCTCAGCTTCTCATAGCGATATTGTATCTATTCTTAGGAATATTCCCCTTAACTGGCTTTGCATTGTTATTAGGATGCTTGATAATAAGTATAAAGGAAGCTGAGGCAGTAGTCAGATTATTTCAACCATTATTAGCTCTTTTAGTTGGCGCATTTTATCCTATCACATTAATGCCGAGTATAGTGAAGTATCTTGCAGTTACCATTCCGTTAACAATATCACTGAATGATATGAGGGCTGTGCTTCTAGGGTTGGAATACATATTTAACCCCTATCTAGATCTCCTAATTCTTGCTACGTATTGTGTAGTATGGCCGGCATTAGCGATGATGGCTTATAATAGTGTTGAAAAGAGAGCTAAGAAGGGAGGTGGATTAGGTGCTTACTAGAAAAGTTTTAAGCAACATTAAGCTTTTAGCTAAAATGTCTTACTATCTCCTGAAAATCTCCCTACGGTATCCGATTAATTTTGTCGCTGATTTCGTAGAATTAGTTCTATGGATAATGTTTTTTACTTACCAATACTGCTCTTCCTCCCAAAATCTGGTGACTTCGCAGGGGTATCGCCAGCTTTATTCACGTTATGGGGCTTTTTC
>JAHKLG010000048.1 GCA_029856625.1 Candidatus Njordarchaeota archaeon
CCAATTACATCTTATATTGCTCTTAAACAACTCGCCCTTATTGGAGTTTTTGAGGAGATGAGGATAATAACCTATTTACCCGATCTATATGCCTTGAATCTAGAACTATCCTCCGAGATACTATTTAACTTGACCGGGCTAATTGAATATTCCTGGAATCTTCTTAATAACTCTCCAAATACCTGGCTTGTGAGGAAGTATACAGAGCTTTATAAAGAGAATCACTTGCCTGCTATGAGTAACTATCGACCTCCCTTCCCTCTTCCAGATATTTTTGTAGCGAGTGGATTCGTAGTTGGGCAAGCGATTGGTAAGGCATTAGAAAAAATTGATTGGAAAGTTTCATCTGATGCTCTCATAGAGGCATTAGAGGGTATGACAATCGAATCCCCTAGAGGATTAATTAAGATAAGGTCTCGGGATCATAGGGTAATCCAGGACATGTATATTGCGGGAATAACATGGGATAACATGTCGCTAAGCACGTATTATGAGAAGCCAGAATACTTGCCCAGCATTTATAGGGATCTTTATAAGAAGGGGGTTTTTAAAGCCAAGTTATTAAGCAGAGTAAAATATGTTGAGCCCCCAATAGAAGTTCAGATAGAAATCTCTCCGTGGTCTCTCACTAATTTACTCTTAATCCTAACCCTCATTTTGACCCCAATAGTAATTTTAGTAATTTTCTTCCATAGAAAGGTTAGAAGTATTAGCAAATAATCTCACATCATTAATTGATTCTTCTTTCCAGAGAAAGTCTTCTCATTCTTTTATTTTGAAATGATTGATGAACATGCTTATGCGAAGGAGCTTCAAGTATTTCAATGTTCACAACTGTTAAAAAGATAATAATCCTTTTTATATCAGAGCATGAGCCCTAACTCCCTAATTTCCTACTAGAGGGATAATTTTGGTATCAAGAGAAAAAGATTGGCTAAGGCAAGCATTAAAGGATTTAGAGCACGCTAAAAAATCTATAGAGATGGAGGATTTTGAATGGGCTTGCTTTGCAGCTCAACAAGCCGCTGAAAAAGCTGTTAAAGCTCTTTTTCAGAAACTTGGAATAGAAATTTGGGGGCATTCTGTTTCACGCATGCTTAATATGTTACCTAATGATCACAGGCCACCTCAGGAATTAATAGATAAAGCAAAAGAAATCGATAAGCATTATATTCCTTCGAGATATCCTAATTTTCATCCAGAAGGAGCACCATTAGATTATTATACAAAAGAGGAGGCTAAGAGGGCCGTTAAATATGCAGAAGAAATCATTGAATTCTGCAAAAGTAAAATTATTCAAAATGAACTATAAGGAAATTTTAGAAGCTCTAAAAAAGTATGCTGAAAAAATGCTCGAAAAAGGGGCAAAGGTTATCATATTGATAGGATCGCTCGCTAAAGGTAATTATACTGCATTCTCTGACGCAGATGTAATAATAATTTCCGACAATGTACCTGAAAATTTATTAGATAGAATAAAAATGTTCATAGATCCCACACTACCAATAGATATACAGCCTCGCGTATACACCACTAAAGAAATCTTAAAAATGGCCCACCAGAAAAGAAAAATTATTGAAGAAATCCTAAATCATGGTAAAATATTAGCGGGAGATGAGAAAATACTGAAAGAAATAGAGAAATCTTTGGGAGAAAAACGATACTAAAATATCTGTAGAGAGAAACTACCAAAACATAAAAAGATCAAAACTATATTATTCAAAATTTTCAATAATGACTCCACATACTGGAAAGAATTATTAAGAGTAGATAATAATGAATTAAAGGGGTGGTTTACTATGAAAAAACCAAAGGTCTTTATTACTCGCGAAATACCAGAAAAAGGTATTGAGATGATTAAGGAATACTATGATGTAGAGGTCTGGCCTGAATACTATCCACCACCTAAGGAAGTTATTATTAATAAAGCGAAAGATGTTGATGCACTAGTTACTCTCTTAACGGATCCTATAGATGAGGAGGTTTTGAGAGAAGCTAAGAATTTGAGAATAATTGCTCAATATGCTGTCGGTTATGATAATATTGATATCGAAGCTTGCACCAAGAGAGGAATATCTGTTACCAACACACCCGGAGTTCTTACAGAAGCGGTTGCTGATCTAACATGGGCTCTAATTCTCGCTATTACTCGAAGAATTGTTGAAGCGGATAAATTTGTTAGAAGCGGGGAGTGGGAGAAAACGAGAACTGGTTGGCATCCTCAGATGATGCTTGGAGCAGAGCTTAATGGCAAGATTCTCGGTATTATCGGGATGGGTAGAATTGGATCGGCTGTGGCTAGGAGAGCAAAATGTTTTGGGATGAAAGTGATTTACTATGATAAGTATAGGAAAGAAGATATTGAGAAGGAGATTGGGGCTAAATTTGTCGAGCTGGAAGAGCTTCTTAGGACAGCTGATATAATTTCCATTCATGTCCCATTAACTCCAGAGACTAGAAGAATGATTGGTGAGAAGGAACTTAGAATGATGAAGAAGACTGCTTATCTAATAAATACTAGCAGAGGTGCCGTTTTGGACGAAAAAGCTTTATTTAAAGCTCTTAAAGAAGGATGGATCGCTGGAGCTGCGTTAGATGTTTTCGAAAAAGAACCTACACCTAAGGATAACCCATTATTAGCTCTAGAGAATATTGTGGTTACTCCTCACATAGGAAGCGCCACCATTGAAACTAGGACTAGAATGGCTGAGATTGTTGCTGAGAATCTGATAGCGTTCTACAATGGTAAGATCCCACCTAACTTGGTTAATCCCGAAGTAGTAAAAATTAGGAAACCCGGTTTTTCCTTATAATTCATCCACTGTATATGTATATTTATCAAAATATTCAGATTTTTCATGGACGCAATATGAGAAGTGGCCAAGAAGCCAAGAAAATAAAACTAATAGTTTTTTTCGATGAAGCATTATTCCCATTTTAACATAAACAGGTGGATTAGAAACAATTTTCTGGTAATTCATTATCCTCTAATGCTAATTTTTAATTTAACTGAACGGAAGATACCACGATTCATAAAACATAATTCTTAACCGATTTAGTGAATCATAACTGTTAAAATATATTACCGATTATATATTACAAAATTCATAATACTGAGGTGCTCCTCCATGTCTATGGTTGTAGTCTCTGCCAGAATTCCTAAAGAGTTAAAGGAGAAGGCTAAAGTATATGGTATCGATATCTCGGAGGTTCTTCGAAGAGCTTTGGAGAAAGAAATAAGGAAAAGAGAGCTTAAGGAAATAGATGAATTGCTTAATAAATTAAGGAGAGAGCTACATGGTATCACGACAGAAGAGATAGTAAGAGTTATTAGGGAATCGCGTGAGGAGAGATGAAGTACCTCCTTGATGCCAGCGCATTAGTAGAGCTCTTTCTAAAGCTTGATGCTAAGAGCTTATTAGAGATATTAAGAAAGAGTTGTATTCTTGATTTGACGATTTACGAATTTTGTAACGCCTTATGGAAACTAGCTAAAATAAAAAAGCTAATAACCAAGGATGCAGCTATCGCTGGTGCTGAGTTATTAGAGAAAGTTATTGCTGGGAAAATGTTAGAAGTATCTAGTGGAACCGCGAAACTGAGAGACCTTATGGATAAAGCATTAAGAAGTGGCATGAATATCTATGACTCCGCTTATATTCATATCGCTGATAAGAGAAAGGTAGTACTTGTTACTGAGGATTCTGGACTTTATACAAATGCTAAAGAAGTTTTTGGTATAGAAGTTATTAGAGTGAGAGAACTGCTGGAAAGGGAGCTAACTAGTGGTAAAAATCATAACAAGGGGGCATTCATGTGACGTTTATAGGTATAGGAGGTTAAGACCTTGTCCTACGAAATTGGTGAATTAGCTGAGAAGGAACTGGTAGAGATTTTTGAGAAGAATAAACTTACAGCAATAAAAATACCCTTATCTGGTAGATCACAACTACTACCAGATATAATAGTTCCCAGAAGGGGAATTCTATACGGCTTTGAGGTAAAGGCTGTAAGGGATAAAGATAGAGCTAGTTTTTCAGGCAAAGGCTTCGATAACTTATTAGACTGGTTAGTAATTTTAAGGAAGGAAGGAATACCGGCTAAGGCTTATCTCGCGGTTAAACTAGGAAATACATGGTACTTTGTCGAGATTGATAAGAGAACGAAGGAAGTAAAGATTCCGAGTGATGAGATGATCGATCTTGATGAGATGTTACGAATTTTGAAAGGAAGAAAGAAGAGAAAGAAAGTTGATTGTACAGTGCGTATAATGGGATCTAAGGAGGACGCTTATAAGCTTCTTAAGATAATAAGGGATTGTCTGGAGAAAAAAGGATATATTGTAAAAACAACAGAGCTTGAGGTTTATAAGGACAAGAAGACTAGAGAAGAGATCGATAGAAAAAGAACGAGAATATACATAAATCTGAAGAAGAAGTGAGTGAGGCTAAATGATAAATCCCCTAAAACTCTCTGTAGAGGTCAATAGGATAGTATGTAGAGAGGAGCATGGCATATTTCTTAGGAGATACTGGAGGTTTCGAGGCGGCAAATGGTATGGTGGAATAGCTACTGCTGATTGTGTGGGATGCAACTTAAGATGTAAGTTCTGCGGGCCGGTCTTATACATGACGAAAAATAAGTTAATAGGCGAGTTTAAAACTCCAGAAGAGGTTGCTAAGAGGCTCGTTAATATCGCTTTTAAGAAGAACTATAGATACGTAAGAGTAAGTGGTGGGGAACCAACAATATGTATTGAGCATCTTTTCCAGCTATTAGAAATAATTGGGGACTACCCATTTGTTTTCATTCTAGAGACTAATGGAATCTTGATAGGTCATGATAAATCTATTGCGAAGAGACTAAGTAATTATGAGAATGTGCATGTGAGAGTTTCCCTTAAAGGGACGAATAGGGAGGAATTTCAGAGACTGTCAATGGCTTATGGAGAATTCTTTGATTACCAGTTAAGGGCTTTAGAAAATTTATTGAATTATGGGGTATCCTTTCATCCAGCAGTAGTGGCTAGCTTCACATCTAGTGAGAATATAAATAAGCTCAAAAAAGTATTAGCAGAGATCGATAAAGAGATGGCCGAAAATCTTGAGATAGAGTATATAGTTCTTTACCCGCATGTGATAGAATCCCTAAAAAGACATGGCTTAGTACCAACGAAGGCCTATACAGTAGATTGGGAACTCATAGACTCAAATGAGTTCATAGCGAGATATCTCTAACGCAATTATTTAAGCATATGCTTAGTTCTTTAAAAGTTCTTTATATATCATATGCTACAAGAAGAGTTTAATAAAAACAATACATTTAAATTGTTCAAAACATTAATCATTATTGAATAGGGAACTTTGGTGATAAAATATGCAGGCAGACATCATTTTCTTTTCCTCATTCATGCTAATGCTACTTTTCATTGTACTCATGTATCTGTTGTCAGGTATAAGGATACTGCCAGAATACGAGAGAGCAGTTATTTTTAGGTTAGGCCGGTTAGTGGGAGTAAAGGGTCCTGGATTAATATGGATTATTCCAGGCATTGATACGATGAAGAGGGTAGATCTTAGAGTACAGACAATCGATATTCCCAGCCAAGAAATTATGACGAAGGATAACATCAACATAAGAGTAGATGCAGCGGTATTCTATAGGATTCATGATCCGGGAAAAGCTATTGTTACACTCGGCGACATTAGTAGAACTATATATGTTCTTGGACAAACATCTCTAAGAGATGTGCTTGGAGATTTTGAATTAGATGATATCTTAACTAGGAGGGAGGAATTAGCAAAGAAAATTCAAGAACTTGTTGATTCTCAAGTAGCTGGCTGGGGAATAAAGATAGTAAATGTAGCTCTTCAGCAAATAGTGTTACCCCCAGAACTAGTTAGAGCTATGGCTGCCCAAGCAGAGGCTGAGAGGGAGAGAAGAGCTAAGATCATTTCAGCTGAAGGAGATAGGCAGGCAGCTGAGATCATTGCTAAGGCTGCGGAGTATTATGAGAAGCATCCGGTTGCCCTGCGTCTCCGAGAACTCGATGCTTTAGTAACATTGGCTAAGGAGAAGAATACGATTCTACTATATCCTATAACGATGGGTGCTGGTGGGGAGGAAATACTTAAAGCAATAGGTCTCACTAAAGCACTTATTAGTAGAAGAACAACTGAGGAAGAAGAGAAGAAATAGGGGTCACACTATGTCCTCACCTTTTTATTACTTGTTTTTAGCTATGATTTTACCAATTCTACTAATTATCGGGTTTCTTATTATTGTAATTTTGGTAATTGTGGCTATTTTAAAACCTGTATCAAAGAAATGGGCGCTTGATCTTGTCGGTGAGGAATGCGTTGTTATAGAGGAAGTCTCTCCAACAAAGATGGGATGGGTCCGAGTTAGAGGAGAACTCTGGAAAGCAAAAAGTATTAGACATGTTCTAAAGAAGGGAGATAAGGGCATTGTTGTTCGAGTATTTACTGATTATCTCTTAGTAGATAAGCCGCCCATTTTCCCCTTTCAGCGCTCCCAATATGGTCCATTGTACGGAGAGATAACAAAGTTTGGAAAGTATTCCTTACAAATGTCATAGATACTTTTAACAAATTCTTGGAATATTTCTTATACAGGCTCTTCAAATGATCTTTATCTTTAAGCTTTCACGATTCTTGAGTTTTCAGATAAATCCGTTGAGGTAAACTTTATGTCGAAAATTAAGGCATATGGCGAACTATTTAAGCTTAAACAAACAGCTCTCTTAGTATATTCTGGCGTATTCGGATATTTAATAGCAGCTGGTTTAGGAATTGATTGGAAGACGCTATGTATATTTATAGTGGCTAGCTTCCTATCGGTCTCTGGAACGACTGGTTTGAATATGTACTATGATCGTGATATTGATGCAATAATGTTCAGAACCCGAACAAGACCTCTTCCTATGGGCAAACTCGACCCAGATGAAGCTTTCGCGGTTTCCATGACATTGACTATCATGGGTATAGCTCTTGGATTTCTAATTAATTACTGGGTAGGACTTTCTATACTATTGGGCTTTCTAATAGATGTATATGTGTATACAGTATTTCTTAAGAGAAGAACCCCGTTAAACATTGTTATTGGGGCGATAGCTGGAGGAATGCCAATATTCGGTGGCTATGCAGCATATGTCGGGTATCCAACGTTAAAAGGGACCCTATTGTTATTAATAATCGCTATATGGGCAATCTTACATATATGGTTCATAGCAACTTATTATGTAGAGGATTACGCGCGAGCAGGAATTCCAATGTTACCAGTAGTTGTTGGAGAGGAAAAAACTGTAAAAATTAGCTTTCTTGGTCTAATTATCCTCTTTTTAATCATATTAATAATGAAAATGATGAATTATGCAACAATATACTCCTTAGCTTTATCGGGAATATTCACAATATTCATCTGCATAGTGCTTATAAAGTACTTGAGGACAAATAACAGGGAATTTATAAGGAGGGCATATAAGGTATTAAATCCTTACCTAGGTTTTCTACTCATAGCACTATTCTTAGAAAAAATCTTTGCAAACATTATATAGCTTCTTAGTGCTTCACTAAAGATAGGACGTATTCGAAAGCATCTTTGGGGTCCAGAAAATGCTTCTTTGCCACTTTTTTTACTTCTTTATTCTCACCTACGGCTATTGAAACCCCCGCTCTCTCGAGAATTGGAATATCATTTAATCCATCTCCAAGAGCAATAATTTCTTCTTCTTGCACATTATTTTCCCTAAGAATCATTCTTAGGGCTACATATTTATCGATACTGGAGGGAAAGACTTGGATAACATTATGCATGCGGTGATAAATTATTCTGCACAATCCCTCAGCATCATTTTTCTTCAGGAAATCTAATACATATTTATTCACCCTATCAAATAGTTCCTCTGCCGCAATAGTGAGAATTACATTTGTACAAGGAATAAAAACTCGCCCCCCAAATTTATCCTCTATCTGGTTTTTCAGCTTATTCCTAATACCGGAGAATTTTTCAAGTTCTATTTTATCAAGTGGAAATTCTATTTTGTGATTCTTGGGATAATAAATCACGGATCCCTCCTCACCCACAAGCACTATATTATCCGGTCTAAGCCCCATACCGTAAATGAGCCCCTCTAACCATGTTACCTGACGACCAGACAGAAAAACTATTGAGCAGTACTCTGATATCTCTCTTAACAATTCAGCAATCTCCCTAGGAACTGGATCATAGTAGGGTTTTACCACGCCATCAACATCAGTCGCTACCAATTTATACCTCATTTCCTTACTCCCTTCAATTTCTTAACGATCTTTTCTCTCACGTTTATAATACCCTCTTTACCTGCTGACAGAGCGATCTTCGCTAGCTCTTTTAATGACTTACCATCCTCACGTTCTATGAGAACTGTTAATAGCATCGGAATATTCACACCAGAGATTATCTCCACATCCTCCCGCTCAACTGCTATTAATGCAGAAAC
>JAHKLG010000049.1 GCA_029856625.1 Candidatus Njordarchaeota archaeon
TAAGTGGACGATTGATAATCGAGTATTCCCTCATCATACATGATCCTCCGTGATACTATCTGAAAAATGTATCGAGCGATACTTGTTTAACTCCTCTCTTCTCACTCTCCAGACGTTTTAATACCTCTCTTAGCTCGTTTAAAACTCTCTGCTTATTGAAATTATATTCATCGACAAGAAATCTTATTATACCATCAACGTCTGGTTCTCTAAACCTTATTTTATAATTCTTATTTACAGGAGGGTTAAGAAAGAGTTCTCTAAGCTTATCTGGGGGCACATCCCACCTCCATATTATTTTTCGATTGGCTATAACATTTTCGATGTTTTTGTACTTTTTTATAAGTCTCAGTGCCGTTTTAGGCCCGATCCCTCTAGATCCTTCTGGATTATAATCAGTACCTAATATAAGGGCTAGATCAATAAGTTGTTCCTGTGTTATTCCAGCCTTAGTTAGAAACTCATTTAATTCGTAAAGAATTGGCTTTTCGTAAGGAGTTATACTAACTTTAAACTCCATGATTAGTCTGGGAGCCCCATAGAGGAAAGCGTCCCAATCCCTACTAGCAACAGCAAAACCCTCTCCCTGGGAAACCATATAAGCCGCCTGAGCCTCAGCATCATGGGGAGCATCAATTATAGGGATTCCCATAAGCTCCAAAAGCCGTTTAGCACTCTTAACCATCTCATCAGTGACAATCATTGCTCTTTTCCCCAATTTCTTTGCTTCCTCATATCGTCCCTCTAACACAGCCTCAATGAACTTTTTCTGGAATTCTAATCTCTCCTTTTTCCTAGCTTCTATTTCTTTTCTTTTCCATGGATGAGGAGGCCCATCGAACACATAAACGGGTTTAACTCCCATGGCTAAGAGACGGCAAGTTCTATTAAATAAGCCAACCAAATGGCTGGTTACTCGTCCCTTAGAATCTACTAGGTATAATCCACGCTTATCTCGGATCATGGCTAACATCTGATAAAGGGTAGGTAAGGCATCAATGATTAATATGCGTTCCTGCAGATCACTAGGATCTATAAGCTTCCCTATTCCCAGCTCCCGCATTAGAGGGCCCAGCTTAACCCCCATGTTTACTCACTTTTCTTGAGTATTATATCCAGTAATTTTCTTAGGATTCTTAAAATTCCTTTAATGCTCCTACTAGAGAGTATTCTTAAGCTCTTTGGAAGTTCGATTAAAATCGTGTATACTCTATCGAATCCTATATATCGATATATTACAAAGATAAGGGATCCGATAATCATTAAGGAGACGATGATTGTTACTGGTAAGAGTCCTATAGCAGTGATTATAAGTCCTAGATAAAGCATACCTAAAATGTAAAACGTGGCAATTACAAGGTTGAGAATCGTCCATATAGGTCCAACGGCGATAAATTCCTTGGCCCGAAATGGTCTTCCAGCTTTCTTACCAATCCCCATAGCAAGCACTGTTGTTGGGGCTCCGTATGGGAGGAGATTACCACCTATATTCGTTGCCAATATCATAGTGGCCCATATGAGATCAGCAAAGTATGCCGCGCCAGAAGTTTCTAATAGAGCTTTTATAACGGGGATAAAAGCAAGCACTATCGGTACATTATCTATAACACCACTAAGCAAACCTACCAACCATAAAACTATGAGGCTCATCAATACAATATTTCCACCAGTCAATATAGCTAATGCGTGACCAAGCTCTTCTAAAACTCCTTCATACTCAAGTCCCCCAACTATAATGAATAGCCCGGAGAAAAAGAGAATCGTCTCCCAATCAACTCTTCTTAACACTTCATCGACCTCAATACCAGTTATCGCCATCATTAAAACGGCGCCAGTAATCGCCACAAGCGCGACATCTCGGTAGAGCAGAAGTCCAGCAATTACTGCTGTGAATAAGAAAGCAGATCTATAAAATATCTGACGATTACGGACTAGGGCCCATTCATCGAATTCCAGAAGTAGTGCTTTACGGAGTTCATCAGGTTGGTCTAATGTGTATTTGAATTTATTATTGAGAAGCAGAATAGATAATACAAGTGAAATTATCGAGAATGGAACAATATATTTAAGGAAAAGCCCTAATGATAAACCGACCGTTTGGGATAAAATGATATTTGGAATGCTAGAGAATAATAGTGTCATCCCTCCAACGTCAACAACAATGGCTTCAGCTATGAGATAGGGGACCGGATTAATCCTCAAAATTCTAGAAATTGCAATTGTTAAGGTTCCCATAATTATAATTGCGACAATTGCTGTTGCAATCATCGCTAATAAATAAGACATTAGGCATAAGATTATAAGGAGAGGAATTGGCTCGCCCTTTGAGAGCTTAACAGCTTTAATCGCTATATAATGAAAAACTCCTGATTCACGAGTAACCTCTACAATTATCGAGATTCCTATTATAGCAATTAGTACTCTGTAATCTATAAACAGAAGAATCTCATCTGGAGATAATCCGCGATAGAATAACATTAAGAAATTAACGATTATAGCGCCAAGCAGCGAAATAACAGCTCTATTCATTTTTTCCAAAGTAGCAATGATGATGACTGTTGCGAATATTAGTACGATAATGGTACCAATGAGGTTCAATTCTCATTCCTCCTTTCTCAACATGAGTGTTTTTGTTATAAGCCTCTAAATGAGTTTTTCTTTCACCAATTTTTCAGATAACAAGATCCAAGAGTTAATCATATTTAGGGAGATTTGAGACCTATAGTAACTCATCCCATACCACACATGCTCTTTCATTAAATATCTAAACGAAACTTTTAAGAATTTTGAATAATGAACAACAGCTGGCAATTTTGCAAATAATTTTCCAGAGATCGACGTAAGTTATTTTCCCATAGAATGAGAGGGGGTTAAGAGTGTATTCATTGGTGGCAAGTATAAGAAAAATTAGTAGCTGGGGGAGACAAAAGTTCTTCTCCATGATTAAAAGTGTTATGTTTATCTACAACAAATCTTAATAAAATATTCTGGGCTCTTATGGGATGATGATTATGGTTGTAGAGGAAAAGTTACTGAAGTGGTTAAAAATAGAGAATGATCCTCGATTAATTTTTACTATTAGAACGCTGGTTAGCTCCATGGAGTCTACTTGTAAAAGATGTATGAAGGAGAGAGACATCAACATCTTCGAGCCTCTTTGTGAGGAGCGAGGTTATTTAAACTTACTCATCGAGGCTGGGGTATCTCAGGAGTACTTGCCTCGTTTCTGTTATAAGAGAAGAGGCATAGAGATAGTGAGGTTTCTTAATAAAAAGCCGAATCCTCTCCCTGTTAGAGACGCTAATTATTATCTTCCCGATTTCATAAAGCTCTTTGCAAAAAATCTCCTAAACCTCTACAAAAAGGGAAAGTATGAAGAATTAGTAAAGGCTTTGGGGAGTATCTTAGAAGAGCGTTGGGGAAGCGTTAGGTATTTTAAGATGTCTAGGGGAATTTTTTGTCTAATCCTAGGCGATTTTGATTCTCTTTTAATAATAGATCCTACCAGAAATATTGTCCGAGTCAACGTAGAGAACATCTACGTGTTTAGTGACCGAGATTACATTGAATTTGTGAGCAAATTATTTGGTTTTTTACAAGATACGAAGTTTGAAATCATTGATCTTATCGAGAATGAGATTCTTCTCAGAGTAGACTTGATGCTACAAGAAAATATTCCGGAGGAATCTTTAGAAAGATTTAAAGAACTTGGATTATTAAGCGTGCGTAAGGATGATGGTAAGATGAGTCTAATTATAAAACTTCTTGACCCTTTGGAAGCTAGGCCGCCATTTGATATATCTAATCCCCTAAGGATTGTGAAGTTATTATCTCGAATAATGGAGGAGCGTAAAGCATGATTAGAGATGAAGAAATGGAAGTTTATCTTTCACTTATTAGGAAAGGAGCTAAGAGCTTTAAGGAGTTAGAGCTAATTTTTAGTGAGCTGAGGGACGAGTTAGAGAAAATGATAAAAAATCTTGAAAAGAATGGGTTAGTTCTAGTAACGCAGAAACCAGTCAGTCAAATCATACCTCTTCCACCACTTACAATCACCCTAACAGATACAGAAAAAACTATTAGAATACTGAGGGAAATAAACAGTAGAGCTAATGCTATTCTCATGGAGATCACTAATAAACTGGGAGAGACCGGAGTCCTGGTATTAAATGAGATAAAATCGCAAGAAAACGCTCTAAAAAACGAAATTAACGATTACTTAATGGCTCTTCATAATCAATTAGAAAAGATCACGAATTCTATATCTGAGATGAGCAAAACCATTATAAAGAATTTCGGAGAGTACAATAATCAGTTTTCTCAAGCTATAGACCTGAGCAAAGCACTTAATAGTAAATTAGAATCTATTCAAGCAGTTTTCAATGAAATAATTGAAAAAGAGGCAAAACCAGGTCTGGATGAAGTAAAAACTGAAATTGTAGAGAATGTCCGAAATAATATCTCGTTTTTGGATTCTATTATTTCTGACACTAAAGAGTTCCTTAATAACGTAATCTCCTTAACCAGCTCTGCAGCTAAGCGCCTGGATAACTTTAAACTTATAGTAGATACGACAGTTGATAATTTGCTCAGTAATGTAGAACGAATAAGAAAAGCTTCTCTTAGTAAAATCTTAGAGGCACTAAATAGAGCTAAGGCGGTAATGGATACATTCACTGATGAAGCTATTAATTCTCTTTATCCCTCCCTAGAAAAGGAACTAGAAGAGGTTTTCAATACATTGCTTGATTCTGTAATGAATTCCATGACAATCACGTTAAGCCAGTACGAAACATTTGCAAAAACACTCGTAACAGAGGTAACAGAACGGTGGAGCACTATATCCTCCTCATTAGAAACTCAGCTTTCTCCGATTATTGGTAGTTTTTCCCCAACCTTATTAGATGTGAGGAAATCTATCAATGATCTAATGGAAGAGTCTCTCGAAAGAATGAACGAACTATTTACCCTTTTAGTATCAAAGACAGATGAATTAGAGAGGATTATAGAGGAAGTATCGCAAAAAGCACTAAATAACATAAAAACTATTGACACAGCATTAATAGAGCACTTCGATAATATTAGGAAAGAGTTACTGGAATACTATCATGAGATACAATCTGTAAGCGAAAGCTATATATCAAGGCTTTATGATGATCTTCAAACATCCATCAACAGTTTTGTTAGTGATTTAGATATTCTCGGAGAGAAATTAAATAATATGATTAAGGATTACTATGAAACTGGAATTAAAACTAGTGTTAAAGCGGTGAGAAATGCTCTAGAGCTTATTGAAAATCTATTAGCTACATCAGAGGAGATAAAAAGAGGGGGTATAGAGGCATTAGCAGAGGATATCCGAGGGAGCGTACTAGGATCCATAGATTACGTGGACAAGGAATTAAGAGAAAGACTAATTAGAGCATCTAGAAGATTATCTGGTGTCATAAACGCTACATCCATAAAAACAGAAAGAATACAAAGCGAAATTACGAGTAAAATAAGGGAATTCGGTAAAGCTAGCGCGTCAAAATTAGATGTATTAATAGAATTCTTGGAGAAGAAAGGTATAACAATTGATGATGAAATAAGAAAGTTCATTGAAAAACAAAAGCGATCAATAACTTATGATCAAAGAGGAATTAATGCAACAGTTAACAAGTGCTTTAATGAGTATAAGCAACACTTGGCACGATTAAGTGAAGAGATGATAAATGAATTAAACGCGTTATCAACCGATTTTGTGAAGTATTTAAGAGAGCTAGCTCAGAATATAGTCTCCCTAATTCAAGAGAGCGCATCATCAAGTATAGTCTCATTCTATGAAAAATACACAAAACAACTAGAGCACGCTAGGAGTAACCTCTCCTCCCAGCTTCAACTATTCTCAACAACCTCTGATGAGCATTTCAAAAGAATTAGTGAGCACGTTAATGGCTCTCTTGCTAATATTTCAAATAGTTTAAAAGAATATCTGGTTAGGGAAAGAAGCTTCCAAAAAGAATTAATTGATTCTCTATCAAAGGCGGTTGTAGAGTTAAACAATATTCTCATAGAAAGCCTAAAGCGAATGCGCGAAAACATAAGAAATAAAGTCCTAGAAACATTTGAGCAAGCACAGAAAGAAGTAAAAGATGATGTGAAAAAAGAAATAGAGTCTACGAAAGAGTTGTTAAATAGGGAGCTCCAAGAATTGAAAAGCGATATCAGAGGCGAATATGGAAGAGTAAATAGCATCATTGAAAGAAGCATTGATCGGCTTAATAATAGCATGGAATCTCTCAAGCGATTAATAGAACTCGTTAATTCAGAAATAGGTAAGAGTACTGATAGATTCATGCAAGCAATTGATGCGAGACATAAGGAGATCCAAACAACCTTAGAAAACCGCAGAAAACATTCTCTAACGCTTCTAGAAGAGAGAAAGTCTATTCTAAAAGAAAGATCTTATAGGATGATTAAAGATTTAAGAGATAGGTTCGATGAGATATTAGACGAGATTAGAGAGGAGCAAGAGGCCTCGATAAAAGAATCTTTAAAGCATATAGGATTAGCGGCGGAAACTGCTAAGAATAAACTCTCTCAGAGAATAACGGGTCTCGCTAATGAATTATCAGAAGCCTCAAAGAGTATTTCAGTAGAATATGAGAACTGGCTGACAAATAAAGAAAATGAAAAGAATGCCTTAAACCAATCTCTCCAAACAATGATTACGACAATAGAGGAATTAATCAGAGAGAAAATTATGGGATCACTTAATAAGCTTTCGGAGGGAACAAAAAGACTAGTTGAGGAATGCGGAGAAATCATTGAAAAATTAGATGCAACACGGGCTGGTCTTGAGGAATTTTATAGCGGAATAAAGAGTTATCTCGACCAAACTGTGAAAAAGTATAGGGAAGAGTACAGAGTAGTTCATAAAGATCTCTCTGGGAAGATTTCTGAGAGGATAGACCAATATTACAAATCAATAAGTGAGCTAATTAGCGAAAAAATTAGGGGTCTTCAAAGGAATTTTGGTGAAAGAATAACTAATGAACAGAATCGTTTAGAGAGTGCAGTGAATACTTTAGAGGGTACTTTACAAAATACAAGAAATCTTGCCCAAGACTTTATAGAAGCAATTAAAGAGGTAGCAGAAAGGATAACGGTAATTAGGGGACAAGACAGTATCCTAACGAGAACACTCGATATTATCTCAAGAACAAGGGAGAAGATCGTTTTAGCTATACCATTTCTCAGAGAAGAATTAATTAACGAAGTGAAGGAGATTGCTAGAAAAGTGATAGTGGAGATGATTCTTCCAGAAACGATAGCACTACCGGAAGAATTATTCAGTAATAGTATTATAGTAAGAACTACTAAACGAGATATCCCAATCATTATAGCGCTTAGAGATGATGAGGAGGTATTTATGGGGTTATTAAACGCTGAGGAGGAATTTGGGCTATCTGTCTTTTCATACGCAGCAGTTTCATTAACAAAACTATTGCTAAAAGCTTATCTGAGATGAATTAATCTCTATAACACTTACTCTAATTCGCGAATATATAGAGGTTTTCGAATGGGTGCGATAAATGGATATTAAATGTGTTCAGGGGAGCTGGTTATTCGCTGTTGGAGAACTGTCGATCAGAATTGAACATGGACAAGTAGAGGTTTTTGGTGCCGAGTATTCTTCGGGCGATATTATTTTAGTTCCCAAGTACCGATCCGTACCCATTTATGTGATTAATGATTCTGTCCTGAACATTGATTTCGAGGACGGCTATATAGCTGAGAGCAAGGAAGCATTGATACCAGATGATTGGAAGAAATTGGCAAAGAGACTTTATGATAAGAGCAATGGATTCGTAGTTATGGTGATCGGGAATATAGACACAGGAAAAACGGGCCTTCTCACATTTCTAGCAAACACGCTGTATCTGAGAGGCAAGAAAGTAGCTATAATCGATGCTGATGTTGGACAAAGCGATATTGGACCACCGACGACAATTGGATTAGGATTCATGGAACATCCAATCATTCATTTATCGGAAGTTCCTCTCTATGACGCATTTTTCGTCGGCTCAGTAACACCAGCAGGGGTGCTTGATAGGATGATCGTAGGGACTTATGAAATGGTTAGGAAAGCAAAAGATATTGGCGCTGATGTGGTTCTACTAGATACTACGGGATGGGTAGGTGATAGAGGGGGAAGAGAACTTAAACTCGGGAAAATATCAGTAATTAACCCTGATCTATTAGTGTTAATAGAGAAATTCCCTGGAGAATTAAACTACATAGAGAAGTCTATCATAAGATATTCTGGGGAGATAATTCGCGTAAGGGCGGCGCCTAAGCTCAAAGCAAGAAATTGGGAAGAGAGAAGGGAATTACGTAAAATGATGTATGAGAAAGAATTCGAGGATGCAAGAGAGGTCGTGATAAGCTTGGATTCCGTAAAGATATCCTATGGATTTTTAGGTACAGGAACTA
>JAHKLG010000005.1 GCA_029856625.1 Candidatus Njordarchaeota archaeon
AGACTGCCCCAGCAGCTTTTAAATGGCCGCCTCCACCAATCTTCTCTGCTAATTCGCTCGCTGATAAACTTGTCTCACTCCCAAGCCTAATTGATACTCTATCTTTACCGCTATTTGGATCAATATAAATGACAGCGACAGCCTTTCCTCCTCTGTTTAAAAACCATCTAGCAGCCTCCTTAACGATAAAGAATGGAACATTTCTGCAATCAAGCACAGCATATTTTACTCCGCTTTTAACTAACTGATCAATTTGAGTCATTAGTCTTTCACTAACTTCCTGCACTAATTTACTAACTTTTTTCAATTCTCTCTTAAGCCATGGATCCTCATCAAATTTACTACCTCTCTTAGCTAGAATTTCAGCTATTTTCCTAAGAACCTTCTCATTACCTATATTTAGTTTGATGACATAATCTAGCAATCTCAATCTCTCATCAAGCCTTCCAGTATCTGCCAAGTTAGCCATATTAACTAACTGCTTTGCAGTATTATCATCTTCTAATCCTAAAACTTTAATTACTAAACTGGCTGTGGAAGGAGCTGAAGGATCTATTATGTCCCTCTCACTTAGTAAGCCCTCTCTTCTTAAGAGCTTGTAATTAGTCTCATGATGATCAATATTCACGCTACAGTTCTTGGTTTTGGGAAGATCAACTACAAAGTCAAAAAATTCTTCAGTCTCTCGAGCTTGCTGAACTGATAGAAATCTAATCTCAGCATCTGGGTATTTGATAAGAAACAAAGCTGCAGAAACTATCCCGTCAATATCCTCATTATGCGTCGCTATCTTCATAAATCCTCATCCATCTTAAACGTTAACTCTCGGCTTGTCAGTATCTTTTGTACCACATATTTTACTTTCCAACAAATAAAGGTGAAGATTTAACAAAGATTTAAAAAAGAGAATACATGTCAGAGTATTGAGTGATGAATAATTTAATAGATGATGAAAAAATAATACTGAATGGTGACGATGAGTCGCAGTTCTGATAGTATTATCTGTCCTTATCAATTATTTCGATTGAAGCTTTGCTTATTTGATATTAGCGGTAAGGACCTTCCCATTGTTCTCTTTCATTAGTAGAATGACTATTTCTAAAGTGTATTCGTTAGCATTAGAGGAGCAACAGTTTCCTAGAAGCGATTTTAGGTCGAATAAATCATTCTAATGAGTTTTGTCTTATATAGATATCGGTAGCTTAGTTGAACTATCCTCTAAAAAATATTCTTAAACATAACAACCGTTTTCTCTCTTGAATAAGAAAAATGATGATGGTCTCGAGCTCTGATAAGGAGAAAAATGATGAGAACTAATCCTCTGATGTCTGCGCGCTTTTCTTCTTCCACATCGGCGGGTAAAGTGCTCTTGGCATAAGGATTCGCGTATCCTCCGTCACTTGACCTTTTTCTCGTTTTTCTATCTCTTGAGAATCTAAAAGTGTTTTACCAAGACCCACAAGTTCACCTTTCACGGTAAGTATTGCCACTAGATCGCCCTTCTTTATTTTTTGTGAAAAAGCCACAATACCTGGGATATATAATTGAGCACCATACGTTAAAGCACCGACGGCACCATCATTAATTATTATTCTGGGTAGATGCAGTATCCCTACCTCTGCTGGTAAGATAACATCTCTAAGAGCTTTTTCGTTACCCTCTTCCTTATACAAAGCCCATGCATCTACTAAATCCTGTAAGGTTCGAAGGGTATCGTCCTCGACGAATGGCCCGCTTTTCAATCTTCTTAAGTCTATCATATGCGCTCCAACGCCCAGAATATCACCAATATCCGTGCATAATTTACGCATGTATGTTCCTGCCTGACAATGCACGATAAATAGGACATCCCTAGAAGACATCTCTAGAAACTCGATTTTGTAAATATGTCTAATTCTGGTTCTCCTCACAACGGCTGATCTTAGAGGAGGACGTTGATAAATGGGGCCTTCGAATTCCTTTAAAATTTTTTTAACTCTCTCTTCATCCACAGATTTATGAAGCCTCATAGCAACTACGTATATCTTATTACTAGGTAACCATGTACGCGCGATAGGTGTGGCTCTTTCAAGAGCTATTGGTAAAACGCCACTTACCCCGGGATCTAAAGTTCCTCCATGAGCTACTTTTTTTAGGCCCAATAGTTTTGCAATATAAGCGGAAACTTCATGACTTGTTAAATTAGGTGGCTTATCAAGATTGATAACACCAAATCTTATGTGCTCTTCAATGGGTCTCTTCTCAGGCCAGTATCCCCAGTTAGGGTTTGTCTCTATTTTATCTACCTTGTACACTAAGTCTTCGCTTTCGAATGGAAAATCTGGTGGTAATCTAGGCACTATGATCAGCCTTTAAATATCTAATTAGCTACTTTAAGGACTTAATTACCTAATTAAGCTATAGATAAGTATTAACATGATGAG
Organism: Candidatus Njordarchaeota archaeon; assembly: GCA_029856625.1. Taxonomy (GTDB): domain Archaea; phylum Asgardarchaeota; class Njordarchaeia; order Njordarchaeales; family Njordarchaeaceae; genus Njordarchaeum. Next base: position 2,424 of record JAHKLG010000005.1, read on the forward strand.
GAACCCCGTGCTCAGATAATGTAATGAAGAAAAGCCGGCATCGCTGATAAATTGAGTGCGTGAATGAATGTGAAACCGGATAAAACGTGGCAGAAGATTAAGAAAATGATTTCTGAACTCCCAGAGCCTTATCAAAAGAAAGCGTTAAAGATCCTTGATGAATGCTCTAGAACGCAAAGTATATTTGAGAAGAGAATATATAAGAGTAGATTACTAACGGTTTGTTGCGAATCTCTTAAAGATCTTTCGACGAAAGAAAGGAGAAAATTCTGCAGAGAACTTAGGATGCTATTGAGACAAATATAATATACTAAGGGGTATCTATTTGCCCTCGCTTAAACAAGTTCTAATTACGAAATTACGAGGAAAAATTCCCGATGATCTTTTAAGATACATACCATCTAGATATCCTATCATAGGTTCTGCGGTACTTATCCATCTTCATCCAGCACTAAATTCTTTCTCAGACCTCATAGGTAATGCTATATTAGAAGCATTAGGAAATAATGTTAAGAGTGTATGGGTTAAGAAAGGGAAAACTCTAGGAATATATAGAAAACCAATGTTTCAATGTATTGTTGGCGAATGTAACCCTATTGTTATTCATCGAGAACTCAACACACTCTTTAAACTTGATATCTCTAAGTTAACATTTAGTCCAGGAAATGCTGGGGAAAGAGAAAGACTTGTGAGAATGATTAGGAGAGATGATGTAATCCTAGACATGTTCGCTTGTTGCGGTAATCTTTCAATGCCAATTGCCGTGAATGTAAAACCAAAATGTATCTATGCTATAGAGATAAACCCTTTAGCTTATGCTTTCCTATTAGAAAACATTCGCTTAAATAAGGTTTCTAATATAGTTCAGCCCTCTTTAATGGATAACCATTATTTAGAATTAGAGGAAATCGCTACTCATGTATTATTGGGTTTTCTTCCTAGCCCAGATAAGATACAGACCATTAGAGGCATCAAAGCGATTTGTCCAGAGGGTGGTGTTTTACATTATCATACCATTGTGAGAAATAAGTATGAGTATTCAAGCATTATCACTAATCTATTACGACTAGTCAATAAACAAGGATATCGCGTCGAAAAAGTTAATGTTCAAAAAATAAAGAATATGGCTCCTAAAGTAGAGCATATTGTGATAAGGCTGAATATAAAGAGATAAGAAACTTACGCAAAAACTCAATTAAAAGTTGCTTAAGAGCTGTGGGGTAAATTGAGTGGCGGGGAAGAAAAAATCGCCTGGATCCGCGAGATATACACAGATACATATGGTCTAATACTCGCTGCATGTGATAAGGAACTTTTGGGAAAGAAATTGAGACGTGGAAACGTAGTAATAGATGTTTCACCTAAATTCTATGGAGGGCGCCTAGTTGATAGGGAAGAATTAATTATCTTAATGAGAAAAGCGGATGTGCTTAACCTAATGGGTCAAAAAGTGGTCTCGCTTGCAGAGGAGATAGGTCTTATTCATCCTCAAGCTAAAATATTCTTTGAAAACGATGAAGGAGAAAAAGTACCGCATGCTCAAATGTATAGGTTCGAGATATTATGAATTATCTCTTCCTGAGAACAAAATTCTGCACAATTGCTTTCTCATCCTCATCTAATCCATACAAATCATATATTTTCTCATTAAGTTCGCCTACTAGTTCACTCACACGTTCTTCTATAATTTTTTTCTCTTCACTTCCTTCCTCAACTTCACTGAGCTCCTTTGCCACCCCGCAAATCTTTAGCACTTGCCTTACAATATCTCTCCTTTCGCTTCGATCGGCAATACTAATCGGTAAGACATTAAGATAAGGAGGCACATACAGAAAGTACTTCCCCTTAGGCTGCCTACTACCCCTTTTAGTTACTCTTTGGGCATATAATTTGTAATAGAATTCAATTAAATCAGAGTTTAGGATTCCTAGTAAATAAAGTAAGGTTTCTCTTGATTTGCCCAGATCCCTTAAAATCTCTTCACTTTCCTGCAAAAATTTCTCCACATCTAGACTTGGCTCATTAGTATCTCTCCATTTAGTAATATAATCGCGCAATTCTTCTAAATCATACCAGAATCTTATGATCACAGTACTATCCATAGCATAGAATTTTCCTTCCTCATATGTAAATGCGTTGAATCGCGAAATATATGGTGACATAATTTTTTCAATTTCAAACATCTGAGGAGATAATGGATCCTCTAACTCCCACCATTTTTTCCCATAGATCCATACAGCGCTTCTACGCTCTAGAATTACCCTGAATTGCTCAAGATATTTTATAACGTTTGGAAACCTTTTTTCAAAATCTTTTTGCTGAGTATATATCACCCACTTTCCAGCCCATTTATACCGGAAAGGACCGATATCTTTTCCCCGGAGGATTGGTCTTAAAGCTTCTTTCTCTAAATGCCATTCATTGATTATGCTTTCATCAACAACGAATACATGCAGAACACCAGTCCATATCCCTCTATACACATTGCATATCATATCTAACCTAGCCTTATCCTGCTTAATTTTTTCAGCTAAATTCTTATACCTCCTTGGAAAACTCTTCGGTCTAAAAAGCATTGCCATTATCTCTCCCCTCAAATACTCCTCCCAGTTAGTAACCTAATAATGGCTATTATTAGCACGAAAAAGCCTGCAAATATGCCGATTAATATCCAGATTGCGATAAGACGACTAACCAGAATATATGTCCTGAAGTCTAAGTTGAATAGCATTGGCAGGAGTATCGATGTAGAGTAAGCATTCCAGACGATGTGAAACATTATTGATGAGATAAGCCCTCTCTTAACTGCCATATACCCTAGAAATATTCCTAATAAGGATGCTTGATATATTTTATTAAAAGGCCATCCAAAAGCATAATGAGCGATTCCAAAATATATGCCACTGCAAAATATCAGGATCCAATCCACGTAATCTATGTTCTCCTTACCATTCACTAAAAATCTCATTACCCAATGCATGTTATGTGAAATCTCTTCCCTAAAGATAATTAACTCTTTAATAATTATAGGTACTAGAAGAGGCAATAAACGAAAACTTAATTCTTCACTGAAAGGTGCTATTAGAATAGCCTCATACAGCACGATCTCTATTGATTTTGTCTGCTGAACGTTAGGTACAGCAGGAAAAATAAATGCTAGTGCTATGCTAAGAAAGAACGCAAGAAAAAAAGCTTCTGTCACACTTAGTATTTCCCCACTATAATTATGTGAACTTAACTCATAAAGCAAACCTTTCTCCTTTATAATAAAGATGATTGAGATGATTAGAAGAAAAATATACAATGCGAAATTAAAAAGAACCGCTCCCTCCCTTCTTACCGAAAAAATCATGACGCTGAATCCGAGAAAAATTCGAAAAATAGCATAACTCTCTACTTTTAGTATTATCACTCCTAAGACCACTTCCGTTAACACAAAGGCTAATACGAAGAAGATAGAGATTATAATTCTGGCAATACTCATTTCCCAGAATAACTTTTTATCCACGATATACACTCCAAGTACTCTTTCCAAAAATTCCTTCTTAGAGCTCATTATCTCCCAGCTCCGTATCAAGAACCTTTAATGATAAAAGAACTATCATTCTAAGAATTTTTGTGTATTCTCGATCCTTCTCTGACCCAAGTTTATTGGCTACGTATTCTATTTCGGCCAAACTTCTAACAAGCTCGTCTCTTATGCGTTCGTCTTTTATCGAGAAAAACACGCCTAAAAGCAGCCCTATCGCTTTCACATAAGCCCCAAATGTTTCGTCGATAAATACTCTTTTTTCAAATGATTTTGCCGCCAAGTAGCGTGCAAACTCTCTATGAATCAGACTAGCTAGCAGAAAAAGACCCACATCCTTTTTATCTTCAGCCATTTTTTCTACTATTTCTGGATCGGGTATATTTCCTAGTTTAGCCTCCTTTTCCATTAAGTCAATTAATTCTTCGGCAGATTTACAATTCAGGAGATTTTCCTTGCACATACTTTTAACGGCATCTTTTATAGCTAAACAAAATTTTTGCGCTAGCCCTCCTATTTGCACCCATTTTAACTTATTCTTCATGCAATTCTCACCATCTATACCCTTTGAATCACTTTGCATAATCTATGAAGAATGTCCTCTGGAATGTTGAGCTTATATGCCAGCTTTAAGGCGGTTCTTCTTGTTTTCTTAGCTCTTTCTTCATCACCCAGTAATGTTAAAACGGAGGCCTTTATTACATAAGCGAGAGTTAGAATTAGTGCATAAGTACCCTCTCGAAGCTCATTAGAGTATATCAGCAGATATATTATGTCATTCAGCTTCTTAAGGAAGCTTCTTAATGCACGAGTACGCATTGACAAAAGGATATGGACAAGCCTAAATCCTACGCATCTTTCACATAGGCTGTGACTTCTTATAAGCATAAGCGTTCGTTTCAGTAGTGACGAGTCATAGAGAAGAGTCAATATTAAAAGCGCGGCTGCTTTATCATCATCTGATAAATCTCTCCTATGTAATATCCTACTAACTAATACTAAGAATTCCTCTCTAGAAAGTGCTTGCTTACTCACAACGCGCTTAATATCATCAATTTTTTTCAAGAAGGAAGAGAGACCAGGTTTAATTAAATTTTCAATATATGAGAATTCCTTACTCTCAAGTTCTGACAAGCCTATTTGTTCATAATAATCTTCCAGTTGGATCACTCCGTATAAAGTCGTCTCTGCTAATAAGCCTCTTATCTTCTTTCTTAATTCGTTTATAGCCGGGTCACTAGTTGCATGAGTACTCAATAAGTGCCAGAATTTCTGAAAAGCTTGCTTCGCAGCTTTTGCACCTAAGTTTCTTGCCAAAGCATCGGCGAATACTTTAGGTGATAGTTGTCCCGATCTCGTTAGGATGTCAAAGTAGTGGGATAGTAACCTAAGGGAAAAAATAAATCCTCGTTCCCATTTCGTATCGAAGAACATTTTCATGCTTTCCACATCAGTACCATATCTTCTGATAAGTTCTCTGCTAATATGCTTCGCTTGCGAAACATCTATGTATTGTTGGATTAAATATCTCACAATCTTAAAGAAAATGTCTACCGGGTTACTTGTGGATTTTTTAGAAGTTATCCTCAAGTCAATTTTAGTGAGTGAAAGATTATCTGTTTGAACTTTTTCTTGAAGATCTCTAACGAGAATATCTTTTATGTTCTCTTTAATATGAGTTAATCTATCCTCTAATTCATGGATAAATTGTATAGGTATTGTTCTTTCAAACTCTCCGCTTATAGGAGGAGAACCTAACATCCGCATAAAGCCAGTATGCTCAGTAATTCTCATTGCTGATCTGATATACGCTCTTAGATTTATTAGAAATTTTCCAATTTTTTTCTCAGAATGCAATATCTCACCATTTTCCTTCACACTTAATTTATATGTAAGTTCGATAAATAATGTCCCAATGACTTTTTCACCAGTCCTTCTAGTCTCCCGTTTAATCTTTATGAAAAATTTTAAGGATCGGCCTTCATTTAAGGAGAAATTAAGGATACCTCCAATGCTATCGTCCGTTGATCCTAATATCCAGCTTTCGATAACAACCATTAAATCTGAAATGATTTTATCAATTATCGTTTCCTTATGCAATCTCTATCACCTCTGGTACATCAAATTCTGCAATCTTGTTGTCTATGGTAACAACTATCAGTCTATTATCCTTAAGGTCAAAAGCTGTCACATTCGATAATATGTGTGATACTAAAATTTCTTGATCAGGGCTTAAGAAGAATAAAGAAGACCCAGCAGATATGAGGAATCCCTCTTTCTTAAACCCTTTGAGTTCCTCTATCTTTACAATCTCTTCGGGCAAGTTTACTACTTCATTTCTTTCACTTTCATTCCTAGCTATCTCTATTCCAATATTACTAAATATGATAATTCCCTGATCAATCATTACTGCCTTGAGAAAACGTCCACCATTACTTTTCAATAAACTCTTTTTCTGAGCAACCAATTCTCCCTTAAGGGATCTAATGATTACGTCTTCTCCTCTATAAGCCGCGACAAGAAGTTTACCTAAATTATCTATAAGAGAAAAAATCCGCTCATTCCCAGCACTTTTATAAATTACTCGTTTAGAAAATCTGCTTTCAGATTTTCTCCAAAATTCTAATACAGCATTCTCTTTCGCTACTAATATCCTACCATTCCAATATTTAATATCACGAATATTCCTACCAGTTACTAGTTTAACAATTTTTCCTGCGCGGGCGTCATAATAACGTGCTCCATTGTCTGTCAATATGGCAAGATCATTTCCGCTCGTTCTTATGATGCTTTTCACATCAAAATCATAAATGCCAATTATCTCAAATTCTCTTGCGTTGGCATCATACATGTACATGGCTGAAATCTTTCTTGGCTCACTTAATACCAAACCAGCAAGGAAAAGTCTATCTCCTACCTCTTTAATCGCAGAAATTCTCGCTGGTGTATAAAAGTAGCCATTCTTGATAACCTTGAACCCTTTCAATTGCATGGGCTTAATTCTCCACAAGCTAAATCCAATATCAGAAATAATTAAAAATTCTTCATTCGCTAAATTTTCATCGTTTAAAATTAGTCTCTTAGGCATAAACTCCTCATAAATGGTTTTTGAAATCGTAAATGAGCCATCAATATCTAATTTTGAGAAATAGAGTTTTGAGAAACATTCCCCAAAATTAGGTGCTTCTATCCACATTAGTAGAATAGAGGGCAATTCGTTATCGAGTAATTTTACCTGAAGAAAACCATCATCTGAAACATTTTTAAATAACTCATCCGCACGTATATGAGCGAGCGCGTACACATTTGCTTGATATTTATTATCCTCTAATTTAGAGATCTCTAATAAAGATAGGACGTACTCTAAGGGCGATCTTCTTGATAGAATTAAGATTTCATCTTCTCCATCACCATCAATATCTCCAGAAGCCAGCTGCAGAGGCTCTCTGAGAAACTCTGGTAGAGGAACAGTATAAAGGTCCCAAGTCTCGTTCCCTTCGTTATAGTCTATGATCTCTATTCTAGGAGCAATCTCCTCTGGTGTTAATATTAGCAACTCGTCTAGGTTATCCTTATCGATATCCTTTATTAATACGAGATTCTTTAACAGTTCATATCTAAATATTTCTACTGGTCCAATATTTGTTCCAAAGAAAGTAATTTCCTGACCTCTTTCTCTTAAAATTCTTTTTTTATCTGAGAAATCTTCTCCGCCAATAAAGAAAACGTCAAGTATCCTCTCAATTTTGTCTGGCATCTGTACAAATGCTGCGATCTTATGATTGGGAGAAAAATTTCCGCTAAATAGTATTGTTCTTCCTCCAGTATAAAGAGGCACTGCCTTGTTTGAAAAAACAACAACCCCAATTGAGGTTCCGAGGAGTTTCTTATCATCCAAGCTCTCAACGGAAAAAGCCGAAGCTCCTGTCCATCTTCCAATTTCTTTAATCTTCGTTTTCTTCCCTAATTTAGCCTCGTATATCCCATCATCAAATATTACAAGAAGCTTTTCTGGCGCTATTGTCTTGACGTCTCTTAATTCTCTGGGAATTATTCCAAGTAGTCTCATCATTAACTCCTTAATTTTTTATTCTCTCTGGAAACACTAGCTTAATGCTCCTTATCTTTCTTAAATATTCTTTATGAATAGCCATGAAGGCTTCTCTGATAGATATATTAATGGTGCATAACGTCCCCATTTTTTCCTTCCCAAGGAAAAGCTATAGTTAGGCATAGTATCCCTGTAGCGAATAAAGCGTGCAAGGCCATCTGGCGTGGATGGTTTGGGTCCTCTAGAATATAATATGTATCCTAGTATCTCCCCTTTAACATATATAGTAAATGGAGGGAGAGGGAAACCCATGAAGTACCAATAGTTGTCTCTCTCAGTAAATATAAATAATGGTGAGTAAAAATCCGTAGCTATGCGGACTAGGTGTCTAAAATCATCAATTTTTAATAATTGGAGATGAATATCATTCGAAGTAATATCGTTCTTTAAGCCAATTAAACCTTTCTCAGAAACAATCTTGTAAACACTAATAATAAAGAATTCAAAATCCCTTAACGATAGGTCATTCTTATATGAGAATTGTTCTTTTTTCTCCGGATTGTAAACAATGTATCTAAATTCTGGTTCTCGCTCCATTATAGTTTGAAAATAAATAATTGTACTACGCTCTGATGATACTTGAAATGCAATAAGGTATATCCATTTCTTATCTTTCTCAAGAATATAGATGTGAGGATAACCTATTAACCCATGCTCATGAAAGTTAATTGCTAACCTAACAAGGTCACGCACTGATCGGAGGGTCATAATTAATGCCATAAAGACACATAATTCAGTCTTACTTACGTATTAGATGGTTACTTTAATACTCCTTCTCAAACACATAAAAGTCGACTGGAATAATTAATCTTTCCTTTCGATGCTTTTCCTTTCTCGCCTTAAGAGGAATATGAAATGTCCGTAGAATACTCCCCTTAAAGCCGTTATTCCTTGCTAAATTAATAAGATACCGTCTAGATTTATTGGAAAAATGATGAAGACTATATATTTTGTCAGCTATTTCAAAAGCTTTTCTAAGGAATATTACGTCTGCATGTCTAGTACTTTTTTCTAACCCAAACGGCGGATTCATAATCACAACATCTACCCGCTTTGAGAAATTCCTCACATCCATATTTAAGAAGACTATATCAATGTTATCAAAGATTCTCTTTGCTTTCTCTAAGTTTTCTAAAGCGATACAATAGGCATTAGGATCTATTTCCACACAGAAGACTTTTTTAGCACCTAAAATCGCTGCGCCTATTCCAAGTATTCCAGTTCCTGCACCTAGATCAGCGATGATACGATCATTGATATCTCCTGCACTGTACGCTATAAATAGAATTTCGGCAGCAATATCTGGCGGAGTTGACCATTGTTCAAGGTTCTCTTTTGGACTCTCAAAATCCTTTAATGTTGAGAGAAAAATTTCCAGTTCTTTCTTCTTTATCAAGCCATGATCCCTGTGACTTTTAATTATTTCTAAGGAATTGTTGTGAACTTTTATCTTAAATCTAAGGCAACAACGTTTTCAATATGAGGCGTGTGTGGAAACATGTCTATAGGTTGTACTAAGCTCACCTGGTATCCATTGTTTGTGAGTTTAAGTAGATACTTTATGTCTCTGCTTTGCGTTTTAGGGTTACAAGAAACATAAACGATCCTCTGTGGTTTTATCTTTGCTAAAGCTTGGATAGCTTTTTTATGCATCCCAGCTCTTGGGGGGTCTGTTATAACTACATCAATTTTCTCATTAACAAGGCTCGGTAAAATCTCCTCCACCTTACCTTCTAAGAGACAAACGTTATTTATCTCATTTATTTCCAAGTTTTCCTTCCCAGCTTTTATAGCTTCCTTTACAATTTCGATACCAATGATTTTCTCAAATCTCTCAGAAATAATCATGCCTATGATTCCCATGCCCGCATACAAATCTAGTGCTAAATTCCCCTCATCCACCAACTCCTTTACAAGCTTATACATTTTCTCTGCTTGAATCGGATTCGTTTGAAAAAAGGAGTATGGATATATGCGGATAAACAGGTTTAGTATACGCTCTTCTATAAACTCTCGCCCGATAATCGCTTTAATTTCCCCAACCGCGACATCAGCTACCGAATCACTAACCGACCAGATTAAAGAATTTACCTCTAATATCTTTGCTAATTCTTCGATCTTAAATTCCTCCTTAGAGGTTGTAATTATATTTGCCATTAGCTGATCGGTTTTGTAAGATGAACGGATGACTAGGTATCGCAAAAAGCCCTCGTGTTTCTTAGGATCATAAGGTGTTAGGTTTTTCTCATTGACAAATTTCTTGACAATTCTTAATACGTTATCAGCCTCTTCCTTCTGAATTAAGCAAGAATCTATATTAATTACCTTATCAAAGCGTCCTCGTGCTCTTAACCCAATCGTGATCCCGATAAAACCTCTCCCAAAAGCAAACTCCATCTTATTTCTATATCGCCAGATCTTATCAGCCCCTATAATTCCCCTTATGCTGTCTAGGCAAAAATCAAAGAATCGCTCTACGATTCTGTGTTTTAGCTTCAATTGCTCGTCATATCTAATATGTTGCCAAAAACATCCTCCACAGACACCGAAATAGGGGCATAAAGGATATACTCTCTTATCCGATTCTTCTAACACCTTTAATAATATGGCGTCTCCTCTTTTCCTTGATATCACTTTCACCAAAACTCTCTCCCCAGGTATAACATAGGGTACTCTAATTATGGCCCCATCTAAGGTCTTCCCTATCCCGAACCCCTTTTCGTCAATATCCTGAATAACAATTTCTTTTCTCGTTCCCATGATAGTTCCCAATTGATAATTGGAATTGCCTTAATCCTTAAAGGACATTAAATGGAAAGCCCTTATAAACGGAATGTCCTCCATTTAAGAATTACTCTGCTGTGATTTGGCAAAATTACATATATTTCGTTCATGAGAATAAGATTAGGGTTACCCATCTATGTGGGGTGATAAGGATTCCTCAAACCATAATTATTCATGGTGGAGCCGGCTATTGGAGGGAAGATAGATTAATGAAGGCCCTTAATTTCTTGAAAGACCTCGGAGAAAAGAGCTATAAAGTTCTCCTTGAGAAAGGTTCTCTTGCTGCTGTTGAATATGCGATTAATAAAATGGAAGAATCTCCACTATTCAATGCTGGCAGAGGAGGAGCTCCTAACTTGCTGGGTCATGTAGAGCTCGATGCCGGACTTATGAAAAGTAATGGAGAAGCAGGTTTCGTTGCTAGCGTTAAGAACGTTATCTACGCGATATCACTAGCTAAGATCGTCATGACTGAAACGGATCACTTAATGATTGTGGGCGAGGGGGCTGAATCTTTAGCTAAAATTAAGGGACTTTGGGTACCAGAAAATGAATTATTGACGAACCGAACAATTAATCTCTGGCGAGAAAGCGTTTCTGGTTTATTACAAGTGGTATCTGGCCAGCTCTCTAAGGAGAGATTAGCGGAGGATAACATTTTGCGAAGAATTCTTGATTATTACCCGCACTTAGTTGAGTTTTTGCGCAAAAATAGAGCGTACCTAGAGAAACTTCAAATGAAATTAGGCACTGGTGATACGGTGGGTGCTGTAGCGTTTGATGGTGATGAACTTGTAGCTGGAACATCGACAGGAGGACTATTTTTAAAACTTCCTGGACGGGTTGGCGATACCCCACTTCCTGGTGCTGGTACATTCGCTAATGAAAAAGGAGCTTGTTCGGCTACGGGTGTTGGAGAAGATATTATTCGCGTTATGTTAGCAAAATCTGCGGTCGATCTAACCCGTAATTTAAGCGCCAGAGATGCTTCTCGAGAAGTTTTCAGAATACTAGGGGAAAAGTTTAAGATAAGGGCGGGAATAATTCTAATTGATCAAGAAGGAGATTGGGGAATTTACCATAAAACACCAAAATTCCCGTGTGTTGTGGTTGAAAATGGCTCTCTCATTATTAAGGATGAGTGGCGTGAATAATAATGGCCCGCTTTATAGCTGAGTTCTCTATCTTACCCGTGGGGACAGGAGACACCAGTCTCTCTAAGTACGTCGCTCAAGCACTGAGAGCACTTAAAGAAGAGGGAATAAGTTATACGCTGACGCCTATGTGCACAATAATTGAGAGCGATTCTATTGAAGAAATCTTTAAGGCTGTTAGGATTGCTCATGAAGCAGTCATTAAAATGGGTGTGAAGAGAGTTATTATAAGAATTAACATTGATGATAGACTAGATAAGGTCACTAGAAGAGCTCAAGACAAGATATTAGCAGTAAAGGAGAAGATGAAAGAAGAGTGAGTAGCAGAGATTATAGGGGTGCTTGAGAAATTGAAACTAAAAGAAGTTGAGTACAAGGCGTTATCAGCAAGATCTATTCTACGTCAAATGAAAGATCTTGTATCATTAATGCTCGATTTAGCATACTTCGCCTTTTTGACAAATGATCAAACTCTCACAGATCTTGTCCTAAAAGTTGAGGAGGAGATAAACACTCTTAACTATTTCCTTATGATGAACACAATGCTGGCCGTCCGGGATAAGGATGATGCTGAAGTGGGAGCAGTAATAATAAACATGGGGAATGCATTAAGCTCTATGGCTAATGCAGCGGCTGATATTGCTCAATTGTCCAAAATGAAAATTGCACCACACTCTGTACTAAAGAAGGCACTAGAGAGAACGGAGGAAACAGTGAAGTCTTGTGAGATATCTCGGGAATCATTACTAGTGAATAAAAGGCTTGAGGATTTAGAGAAGTTAAAAATCTATGCAGATGTTATTGCCGTGAAAAGAGAGACTGTCTGGATTCTTAATCCTCCTCCTAATTTCAAGCTCAAAGCAGGGGATATCGTCGTTTGTAGAGGAAATAAAGATAGCATAGATTATTTCTATAGGGTGTGCAGATATGCTAAGGAAAAGCGTTGAGGAAAGCATACAATCTCTCATAGTGGAATTGAAAGATAAAGTGGAGCTCATGGTCGATTTAGCGTATTCGGCACTCATATTGAATGACAGAGATATAGCTAATGAAGTACTGGAGATGGAAGAATATGTGGATTGGCTCTTGCTTCAATATGAAGACGCTGTTCTCTCCCTTGCATTTAGGAAAGCAGAGATAAATAAATTGCAAATAATAGGTCTTCTAAGATTCGGAAAATCACTTGAGGAAATAGCTGATTCTGCCGCTAAAATGGCTGAAACAATCCTCCGAGGCTTGCATACGCATCGCATATTAGCAAAAGTTGCTGAGGAAGGAGAAGAATTCATTAGCGTCTTTAAGATTGGAGCCAAATCCCCTCTCGCAAATAAGACGATAAAAAGCACCGAAATTGAAAAGAAATTTGATGTTCATATTATTGCCATTCGCCGTGGAAACCAATGGATATTCAATCCACAAGAAGACTTTATATTGAGGCCAGGGGATGTTCTAATTATTAGAGGATTTACCGAAGCTTTAGATGATCTAAAAGAAATTTCAAAATAACAAATGCTCATGATGTAGGAAGAGCCGTCTGAGCAGAATGATGATGCTACCCCAATCTGATACTGGTGCAAACTATTGCTTTCAGCAGTTTTTCCTGTGAATAAACTTAGAAAGGCAGAACAAATTTTGATGAATCATAAGCTTCTAAATCCTCGTTTAAAACCAGTTTACCTCGAAAATTCCGTATTCTTTCCACTCTCTGAAATTCCTTCTTCACGCATTAAATCACTTATCGAGAAATTAAACGGCCGAATAGAGAAAGTAGATGAAAAGTTTTTCCCGCGGAAAAAAAGAAGCTTGAGTCTGAAAGAACTCGAAAAGAGGCATAAAATTGTCTTCCCAAAGAGCGTATCTCTCATTGGCGATATATTACTTATTAACGAGATTCCAGAAGAAGCTGTTGCCAAAAGAAACTTTATAGGAGAAATTCTCAGGGAAAATTTTGCTGTTAGAGCTGTTTTTCTAAAAGTGAAAGAAATATCTGGAGAAACCAGAGTTGCTCAGTGGGAAAGAATAGCTGGTTTTGGGGGAACATTTACTGTGCACAAAGAGAACAACTATTACTATGCTCTAGACATTTCTAAAGTATTCTTTAATCCGAGAATGGGGAGTGAAAGAGCAAGAATCATCAAATTATGCAGAAGGCAGGAAATGATCATAGACATGTTTTCAGGAGTAGGACCTTTCGCCATTCCAATAGCTGCCAAGTGCGCAGTAGTCTATGCTATAGACATAAACAAGCATGCAATTGACTACTTGTTACTTAATGCGGAGATAAATAATGTTTCCAAGAAGAAGATCATAGCTATTCATGGAGATTCCAGAACAGAAGTACCTAAGATTAATGTAAAAGTCGATCGAATTATCATGAATTATCCAGAGAGAGCCATTAGTTTTCTTGATGTAGCTATATCAGCATTAAAGAAAGAAGGAGGCTTCATTCATCTTTACTTCTTCTTGAGAGAACGTAATAAAAAAACAGCCATAGAGTCTTCTAGAAAATTACTTGAAGAAATTCTAAAGGACTATACTATTGAATTTGAGATAAGAAAAATCATAATCGTTAGAGAGGTTGCTCCTAGGAAGTATTTGCTTGTGGCAGATATGTTTGTAAAGAGGAGATATGATTTAACAGAATAGCACTCATTTACTTTAGGGATTAAAATTAATTGCGAAGAACTCAGTAGTATTCTCAAAAATTATTTCTGACAGCTTCTCTTGCGAGATACCTTTTATTTTAGAAATAATTTCAACAGAAAGACGTACATTAGCTGGTTCATTCCTAGTTCTTGGTTTAGGAGCTAGGAATGGAGAGTCCGTCTCGAGCATAATATGTTCCAATGGAATTTTCTTCACTAATTTTTGATGATGTTCGCTTCTCACGATTATTGTTGGAATCGAGATAAACCATCCTCTTTTAATTATGTCCCACGCTTCATTCAAAGTACCCATGAAAGCATGGAAAACTACTTTCTCAGCCCCGTGCTCATCAAGAATTCTAATCACATCTTTTGTCGCATCTCGATTATGTATGACCACTGGTAAATTGTTACTAATGGCGAAAGATAGTAATACTGAAAAATATCTCTTACATGCTTGTCGCTTTTTATCATCTCTGATCCAATAATAATCTAGACCTATTTCTCCAACAGCTAAATACTCTCCTTTATGTTGTTCCAAGAGTTTTAATGTCTGCGTAAATTTTTCCTCGTCAGCAATCTGAGGCGCAAGGCCAATCGAAGTAAATACGACTCTTGAATATTTCTTGCTCAGGTTTAGTGCTTTCCTCGAATCATCTGGATCAATACCAGAGTCTATTATAGCTATTATACCGTTCTCTTTCGCTCTTCTGATCACATCATCAAGATCCTTCTTAAAACTCTTAAACGTTAAATGAGCATGAATATCAATTAGCCGCATAACCACGATCTCCTTTTATTACAATATGGTGTTGTATGATGCTCATCATCCCAGGAGTATATAAAGTTATGGGCGTTAAAGGAGCTAATGTATATCTAATTGTGGAAGAGAATGGACTGTCACTAGTAGATACTGGATTCGAAGGAAGTGATGATGCGATATTAGACTTCATCCAGGGCACTCTAGGTGCTTCACCCGATGATATCAGATATATCATCATAACACATGGCCACCCTGATCATTGTGGAGCACTTCCAGACCTAATTGATATAACAGAGGCGGAGGTTTTTGTTCACGAAAAAGATATAGAATTAGTAAAAAAGTGGACTCGATTAAGCGATATTGGTTTTATTAATAAGTTGCGTGGAGATGAAATAATAGATGTCCTTGGTGGATTAAAAGTAATTCACACCCCCGGTCATACACCGGGATCTATAGTGCTTCTAAAGGAAAAAGATGTCGTATTTACGGGGGACGTTGTTTTAGTTAATAAAGATGGAAGCTTATCCCTACCTAAAGAAGAATACACAATGGATATGATGAGAGAGAAAGAATCCGTGAGAAAGCTAGCCCAATACGATTTCAACATCTTATTACCTGGGCACGGGCCGCCGATCTTAGAGGAGGCAAAGAAAAAACTCCTTTTAATGCTTTCTAAGATTTAATACTCGCGATTTAATCCTTTATCCTTAAAGTTGGTAATCGGGAAAGTACATAGAAAAGTTGATACTTTGTGAACATTGCTAGGTTAATGTGGACTTCCTCTCTAAGAGGATTTATTATATCGATCCCGTACTGCTTTATATCACTTAAAACTTTATCAACAATTTCTGATAGACTAATTTTCCCATCAGCGTACCTCGAAGCATACGTCACCGCATAAGCAAGTGCTCTAACTTGTGCTTTCTCTTTTAATGCCTTTCTTATTCCTAATCCTCTCAGATCTATTTTCACACGTTTTCCAAGCCATGTAATTGTTATTTCATCATAATTTACTTCTCTAACACGCCCATTAGGTATTGTATTGGTTGCGGGAATCCTCTTCTTTATCCTAATGGATTCATTTACTGAAACTCTTTGATTCGCGCTATTTCTTTTAATAACGTCGCTTACATTAAAGTTGCTTACCAGAAAAATTACATCCGCTTCATTTACAATTTGACCTAAAGCACCAACTGCAAAAATTGGTGTAATATTATAATTCTTCATAAGAATTGGTAATCTCTCTATAAGGGGTGTTATTGGTTCTAAATCCTTAGGAACTAATTCTTTTAGTACTTTATCCTTTAAAAGAAAGTTCACTGCGCTACTATCTTCATCGATGAGAAAGCCTGGAACACCACATTCTAGAGCTTCTACTAGAGTGGCTGCTTGGGACGTCGATCCACTAGCAGAATTTGTTGTAAAGTTTTTAGTGTCTCCTATTCCTGGAAGACTTCTCATGAAAATGGAGATATCAACTCCTCTAACAATTCTTCTGTTCTCCACTGGTATAAGCGGAAGTTCGTCCACTGATATTACGAATTCCCGTCCGTCTCCTGGAACATGATTATAATGAGCTACCCTTAGCGCTTCTAGAATCGTAGTTTTGCCGTGAAAATTCGCTCCAGCAAATACAACCATTCTTCCTTTTTCAATAGCTAAGCCTTCCAGAACACCATGATTAGGAACTGTAAACTCGTAGGTATACCGTTCTGGAGCTTTAAAGGGAGTTGCTTCTGGTAAAGGAAAATCGGTGTCCCCTCGGCGAGGGAGAATGGAACCATTAGCGATAAAGGCTATAAAGCCTTCTTCTCGTAATTTTTTCCTTAGAAACTCCTGATCTTCCAAAGTTTTCTTGATAGATTCAAAAAATTCTCTCTTCTTATTAGTAGCTATTAAATTATTAACCACTCGTGGAATTGTGCTAGAGAATAATCTTTTAAGTCTACCTCCTGAGAGCTTTCGTCTTGATTTAAACGGAGGAATAAAATCTAGCCTTAACTCTATATAACCGTTCATGATACCTACTGAGTTTCTTTCTAAAACAGCTTGCCCTGGAGGTTCCATCCATAGCCATGGACGACCTTCATACCTAATGCTCCGATAACAATACTCGGTAAAGAAATGCTTAGCAGCTAGATTTCCATATACTCCATTGAAAAGTTCTCTAGGATATTTCGTCTTCTCCAACGGTATTCTGATCCTCACCTTACCAGGCATCGGTGAGAAGGGATCTTTAGGCACATAATCAATAATTATTATAATCTTCTCATCGTATTGGTAGACTCCTAGAAGATTCCTCGCTGACCCGTATCCTTGCCCATCAATTTTTTCGCATTTCTTAAGGAGATCAGAAATCTCTAAAATATTCTCTTCGGTATTAGTCATTCAAGCTCTCCAGAATGTAAAAATTGGACGAATATTTATGATGCATCACTTGGGCATGGAGTACAAAAAGCTGTCTCTAATATCTCATAACCCGCTAAGATTAAGGCTATAGCATCAACTATTTGATTCCTTTTCAATTCTTCTTCAGCTTTCTGAATCAACTGTAACATTTTCGTTAAGTATTCCTCTCTCTTAAGATCTAGTAGAGGTTCGTAATCAAACTCCTCTAAGTCGAAACTCTCTCCTAGAATTTCCTCAATAAAATTCTTTATGGAAAGGAATCTTCTTTCGATTTCAGTGATTAATAATCTGTATTCTATTGTTTTTGGAGAAATATTCATTAACTGCTCAATTCCTTTCCGAATTTCCTGGAGAGTTAATAGAGCATACTCCTTGAATATTGTTAAGTCTACATCATCCCAAAGTTTTTCGTCTAACCATGATTCCCTCATATCCGATGAAACCCATTCATCTGATTCGTGAAACACCGACACTCAAATCACCTGAATGGAGGTCATCTGAAACCTCGTCTCATCATACTACTTTCTCAGCGACTAAGCCCTTAATCATCCCCTAGTGAATGAGAAGACTAAAGAAAAACATTTAAAAAATTATTATAGAAGGAGATTTATTCCCGTGCACTCCTTAGTAGGAAAAGAACAACAAACGCTATCGCTAGGCCTAGAAAGAAGATGTCTAACATTTTTTATTCTGCCCCTCCTGGGAAAATCACGTATACCCTATTGTATACTCTTGATTAAAGAAAAGACCTATTGTGTTTTTTAATCTTTCTATTAGGAACTCAAATCTATCTCTTCAGGCAAGTCGAAATAATTATGGATGTTCTTGTCTCAATCACGAATGGAAGATCTCTGAGTTTCTTAACTAGCTCAAATAGTTCGTGAGCATCGGCCGTCTCAACGTAAAGAATCACATCAATTTCCCCTGTCACTACAGCACAAGATTTTACTTCCTTGAACTTTTGCATCGCTTTCTCAAGTTCCTCTATAGGGATTGGTTTTAATTTGAGTAGTATATAGGCATTAACTGGCAAATGATCACACCCTGATGAAAAAGTAATGCAGAATCTACTATGCAGTATCACTTATTTAAAAATTGAGTAATATACCCATTAGATATTCGCGGCATGATCCCTAATACTGATTATCCATTTATCTATTTTAGCTAATAACTCCTTCTTGCTTTCCTCTGATAGTCTGCCAGATTCCTCGACAATACTATTTAGCTGCTTCAATGTACTCATTATTTCAGATGCCACATCACCAAAATGTTCTTCCGATGCCAAGAAACCAGCTAAATCACGTAAATCACTCATAATCGTATACGGATTCATATCAAGCTCTATCATATCCTTAATAGTTATTAGCCTCTTTTGAGCTTCGCTCACGAGTAAAATTAGTTTGCGGAACCGCTCTCTGATTTCCTCTCTTTCTCTCAACAATTTTATTAACGTCTCGATTATGGCTTTAATTGTTTGGAGTATCTTAGCACAGGACCCTTCTTCACTCTTGCATCTAAGTATAACTCTGTTCGTTTGAACTTTGATTTCGAATTCAATTAACTGGCTCGTAAGATTATCTTGGTACATAAAGGATGCTGTATGAAGAAAATCATTTCTCTCCTTCAGAAGACCCCCAAAGAGAGACGCGTATTCGATTATCCTTTCAAACAATTCATTTTCGTTTAATTTATTGAAAGGTATTTCTATCTCTCCTATTTGCTGAGCTACGACTATTAACCTTTCCTTTCCAGTAGATACAGCTTCCATCCGGATTTTGAGAATAGCTGGAAGAAGCTTGGTATTATCTCCCTTTTCTTCGAGTAGATCATACGGCATGAATAAGGCCGAGGAGCCTACTACGTATATATCTTTAGTGGGGTCTAGGGCTATAAATGCCCCATATCTCTCTATGTAACCTAATAGAAAAACGTTCTTAGTTACTTTTAGAGGATATACTTGTAGATGACTTGGTATGATACATTTCATTCCTAGGGAAGGAATCTTTACAATTACTTCCTTTTCCTTTACACTTATAGGTGTTGAAGTGTTAAATACGATGCTCACTCCTTCCTTTATTAATAATTCATTAAATCGTACAAAATCCTGTAAACCATTTGTTGGACTTGGAGCAATTACTATTGGTTTAGAAATATCTGGAAGATGAATTGGATCTGTTAGAATAATCACATCAGAATCTTCGGAAAGCGAAGTTATCTCGAATCCACTTAGCCTTAACCCAGCAATAAACCACTCATTTTTTGAACCAATAATGTATGCTTTACCCTCCTTAGGAAAACTTCTCCGCAGTTCTACAATACTTAATTCCTCTGGAACTTCTTTAGCGATTATATCTATCTTCATTGCACCAACTTGCTTTTTAATTGATAAAATTGGATATCGCTTTCCCTTAACTATTAAAAAATCCCCTGGGAGAATCGCTTCCCCTGCTAATGGCTCTACGAGAATACTTATAATATTCTTCGCCACACGCCAAATCCGCATAACGTTGAGAATCATTTATAGTCACCATTTTATTCTAGCTTTTTTTAAAAATCTGCTTAACAATTTTTTCGACCATCTTACTCTTCAGAGAATCTCGGTACTTAGAAATCATGAATATTCTATCCAATAGTTCGGAAAATAAAAGGACACGTTCGAATGATCCCTCCTTAATAGCCTCCTCAATGAGATTATAATAAGCATCTATGAAAACGCTTTTATAGCGTATCCTCTTTCCCTCCCTATTCATTATTTTTCTGTCCAATAGGTCTATGATAATCATGCTCCTATTTATATTATCTTCCTGATTAATCGCTGGGGCAAAAATTACGTTGAATTTTTCCTTTGCTGGGTGTGTAGAAAACGATGAAAACGATGCTCTAATTCTAACGCTTGCTGGTAACAAGTATAAAGCTATGTCTATTATATTTGTAGATGTAGGCTTGCCATTCCCATTAATATCGTATAACTCAATTTTCTCTGTATCTGGAATAATGACAGTTTTTATTCCTTCTATAATGCAAGATAGAATTGTTGCTAGTTCTTTAGAATCCAAAATTTTATTATCTAAAACATGTAGCGTATCTTTCTCGATATCCTTTACTGCGTTTCTAATCAGTTTCAGAAAACTCCATAGTTCAAGCTCTATAGGTTTTATTTGTCCGGGGGAAAAAAATGTTGTATGAAACCTAACTATAAATCTTAGAGGGATATAAAAAGTGCGTGAGTACTCATTTCTAATTAATAGGATGTGGGCATGTTGCCTTCCAGGGCGTCTTAATTCATCTTTCCCAGCAACTGTCACGATGCTTATTGCCTGAAAATTTCTCTTTAATGGAAATATTCTAATTGATGACTTAAATGGGTAATCGGGCGTTACGTAAAAATATTTTATCAAAGCGTTTTCTATTATTACTTCCTCATCTTCACCACTAATTTTTGTAGAATATGCTATGATCCGATAATCTCCT